>VGPG01000007.1 GCA_016875555.1 Chloroflexota bacterium
CCAAAACGCTCCTCGAAGGTCTCCTGCGGCTCTGGGATGATGTGCATCAAGGGCAACGCGATGCAACTGAGCGTCAGGTGCTCGTCGAGACGCGAGATCATCTCGAAGATGCGTTTTTACTTGTCATCGCAGGTGAATTCAATGCCGGCAAGTCGAGTCTCCTTAACGCCATCGTGGGGAGCGAGGTGATGACCGAGGGAGCCACACCGACCACCGATGCGGTCACCATGTTGCGCTATGCTCCCCAAGAGATGGCCATCTCTGAGCGCCCAGGATGGGTGATACGTGCCTTGCCTGTGCCCTTGCTCCAACGCATGTCTATCGTTGATACACCGGGTACCAATGCCGTATTGCGCCATCACGAGGTGCTCACACGCGAGATTGTACCCCGCGCTGATGCCGTGTTATTCATCACATCGGCCGATCGACCATTTAGTGAGACAGAGCGCGCCTTTTTGGCAATGCTCAAAGATTGGCGACGTCATGTGGTCATCGTGGTCAACAAAATTGATTTACTCAATGAGACAGAACACACCGAAGTCTTGACGTTTGTGCGTGAACAAGCAACTGCGTTATTCGGCGAGTCCCCCCTTGTGTTGCCCATCTCTGTCCGTCGTTGGCGTGCTGGTGACGAGGTTACGTCGGGCTTTACGGCATTGTGGGAATACCTCAATCAGCGGCTCGATGACCGCATGCGCATGCGTATTCGGCTTGAGTCACCGCTGGGGATTAGCGATCAAGTGGTCAAACAAGCACGGCAGGCAATTCAGACCCAACGACAGAGCGTCAATGACGATGTGCAGGCCGTGGCCTACTTACAGGGGCAAATTACCCAATTTGCCCATGATTTGCGCCGTGATGTGCAGGGACATCATGCCGCAGTACAGGCGATTTTGAGTGATACCGAAGTACGCGGGATGCGCTTTTTTGATGAGTACATCCGCTTTCGTCATCTGCATCGTCTGCTCAAAGGTGATGAGCTTGAACAGTTGTTTGCTCGTGAGGTGGCCGCCGATCTCGCCGATCATGTCGAAGAACGCACGCAGGTCATGGTTGATTGGCTCATCGAGCGTAATCTGCAGTTGTGGCAACACGTCAGCGAATACGTCTATCGGCGCGCACGGACTACTGATTCGTTGTTGCCCGAGGGGACGGCGATGTTTCAGTATCGCCGCCAAGCACTCATCGACGATATCGTGACGACAGCCAACGACATTGTCGCCAGCTATGATCGTAACGCCGAGGCAGCGCACGTGGCCAATGAACTGCGTCAAGCACTGGCGACAACAGCGGTGATTCAGGTTGGTGCGATTGGGGTCGGGGCAATCATTGCCACTGCACTTAAGGGCGCAGTGTTTGATACGACGGGCGTGATAGCGGCCAGTGTGATTGCCTTGGGTGGATTGTACATCATTCCAGCGCGGCGCACTGCGCTCAAAAATCAACTCCAACAGCGTATGGCCGAAGTGCGACAAGCATTGCTGACACAACTCACGCAGCAATTTGAGGCAGAACTTACCCGCATGCAAGGACGAATTACCGACGCTATTGGCCCATACACACGACTCGTGGCGACCGAGGTCGATCGTCTTGAGCAGGCGCACGACCACGCCCAGCATCTTGATGACGAAATCGCTGAAATCCGAGCCATGATTCGCAATCAATTTCGTTAACGCGGTACCCAGCAGCGCAACCAGGTGGCATCGCCGTCAGGCGTACTCTGGTACGTCGGCATATCAGCCGGGATAATCAGTGAGTCACTGCGTGTGAGATGATGATGCTCATCGGGAGCCGTAATGGTCAGTGCCCCATTCAGGAGCGTCAGTATTTGAAAGCTATCGCCTGGCCGCACCCAGGTTGATTGCTGTGCCTGCTGGATGTGCTCCATCACGAAAAACTCCGACCGTACCAACTCACGAACTCCATGACCGCGCTCAATCGGTGTGGTGTGTGCCTGGCGCGGATGCCCTAGGTACGAAACATCGAGTGCCTGGGGAATGTGCAAATCGCGTAGATTCCCGTGGGCGTCACGTCGGTTGTAGTCGTAGACGCGGTAGGTCAAATCAGATGTTTGTTGGATTTCGAAGAGCATAATTCCCGCATTAATTGCATGGACCGTACCAGCTGGCACAAATATGGTATCGCCGGACGCAACCGGTACGTGACGTAAGAGGGTGTCGAGTGTGCCGTTGGTGATCGCATCGGCATAGTGCGATCGATCAATGGCGTGCACGAAGTCGTGGATGATGTCGCTGTGTGGTTGGCAATTGAGGATATACCATGCCTCGGTTTTGCCATGGAATCCGGTGTGTGCCTCGTGTGTGTGTGCATAAGCATCATCCGGATGTACCTGTACCGAGAGCGGCTGTGCCGCATCGATGAATTTGGCAAGGAGTGGGAATTCGGCACCGTACCGTGCGAATGATGCATGTCCTACCAAATGTGTACCGTAGTGGGCCACCGCCTGACGTAAGGTGTGGCCACGCAACGGACCGTTGACAATCACATTGTCGTTGTAAATCTCCCACGTCTCGGCGAGTTGATCTGGCGCGTGCACTAGGTTGAGCCAGTGCGCAAGTTGATTGCCACCCCATAAACGGCATTCGAGGCGGCGCTGAAGACGAATGATTGGTACAGGCATGCGGGTTTCCCTTTAGAGTTCTGCTTGTTTCTTGTCGTCGTCTTTTTGGATGAACACGCGCAAGATAACACGACCGATAGTAATGACGTCGTTGTGCGATAATTTGACGGCGCTCACAACCTGCAGATTATTGATGTAGGTCTTGTTGGTGCTACCAAGGTCACGAATAATCCAACGTTCATCTATGAGTTGAATCAGCGCATGACGTTCGCTTACCAAGGGGTCTTCTAACACGACGAGATTTGCTTTGTTACGGCCTATGGTGGAATGAATGTCCAACATGATGGCCTGCCCACGTTGCAGTTGGCTTTTGCCGGGATCGTTGACAATTAAGTAGGCCCCTAAATCGCCGATAATGCGACCGTGTTGCACTCCACGCGTCATGGTGCGCATAATCCGCCAGATAAAGAGGTAGACCAACCCCACCAAAATCAGGCGCAGAATCCAAATTATAAATTCAATTGATAGATTGGCTAAATCATTCATCGTTGAATATCCGCTTGAGTTGGATGACGTAATTTCCGATATGAATCACATCATCGACCTGAATCGGCGTGTCAGGTGTCGTGACTTTTTGGCCGTTAATCGTTGTGCCGTTACTCGACTTCAAATCAGTGATGTAGAAGCGCTGATTATTGTAGTTGATACGTGCATGCTCGCGTGAGACCATATGATCGGATAGGATGATGTCATTCCATTTTTCTCGACCAAGTATGAGCTCAGTTTTTGCAATG
This sequence comes from Chloroflexota bacterium, assembly GCA_016875555.1. GTDB lineage: Bacteria > Chloroflexota > Chloroflexia > Chloroflexales > Roseiflexaceae > UBA965. The sequence goes on from VGPG01000007.1 coordinate 3,376, forward strand.
ATTACCACCTTTACATACTCTTGCTCTTGTATGGTGATATGAAGATGGTAGACCGATGAGATATGTTTAAATGTCTCTTGTCGCGTGTGTAGCATGGTCGGGAGCAAGGAGTCACTGAATGTATCTTGCACTGCTTGAAAATTGTCGGTTGACTCACTATTTGCTGTAGGGATGTGCTCAAACTCAATACGAATCGTGGCTAAATCGCATGCAGGATCACTCACCAGTTGGACGCCGACAACTGGGCGTTGACTGGATATGCGTGCGTACGTTTTGAATTGGCGGTTACTCACGAGATTGGTCAAGTATTGACTGAGTACAGTATTGATTTGTTTGTTTTTGTTGATGAGTGCATTGTAGTCAACCGGATTCACATATGCGTAGTACATGTGAGGCACATAAATCTCACCGTTGACCATGGTTTGATTCGATTCCATCACCCGTTCGAGTCGGCGCATGATGACCGACTCATCAAGTCGGCTATCAAGAATGCGGGCAATCGAAGTTTCGAGCAGGCGCTCCATGAACGCCTCAAAGCGTGCAATCAGTGATGGCATATCGTTCTGGATCCGCATAAGCACTTGTCGTCATTGTAGCATTTTCTGTTGAGGTGCTGACGGGCAACAAGAGACACGTCACCAACGGTGACGTGTCTCTTGTTGTCTCTGCGGTGTGCGGTATTAACTGGGTTTTGCCAATGACAGGAGGAAATCGGAGTTTGTGCGTGTCTTGGTCATACGCGCCAGTACGAGCTCCGTGCCTTCATTTTCACCGAGCATGGTGACCATGCGGCGCATCGTCCAGACCTGCTTGATAACTTCTGGTCCGAGGAGCAGTTCTTCACGTCGTGTGCCACTACGAGTAATATCAATGGCCGGGAAGACGCGTTTTTCGGCGAGTTTGCGGTCGAGGTGCAACTCCATGTTGCCGGTACCTTTGAACTCTTCGTAAATGACATCGTCCATGCGACTCCCTGTATCGACCAAACAGGTGGCGATGATGGTCAGTGAACCGCCGTTTTCGATGTTACGGGCCGCACCAAAGAACCGCTTGGGTGGGTAGAGTGCAATCGGGTCAATACCGCCGGAGAGGGTACGCCCACTCGGTGGAATCTCAAGGTTGTACGCACGTGCCAGACGGGTAATGGAGTCCATCAAAATGACCACATCTTGGCCAATCTCGACCAAGCGCTTGGCACGCTCAAGCGTCATTTCTGCGACCTTGACGTGATCCTCGACGGGTTCATCGAATGTGCTCGAGATGACTTCACCCTGCACCGAACGGCGCATGTCTGTCACTTCCTCGGGGCGTTCGCCAATGAGCAAGACCATCAAATGAATGTCAGGGTGATTGACGGCAATGCCGTTGGCAATCGTCTTGAGTAAGAGCGTCTTACCGGCTTTGGGCGGTGACACAATCAGCCCACGTTGCCCGCGACCAATCGGCGCAACTAAATCAACCAAGCGCGTTGACAAAATATGCGGCTCAGTCTCAAGTTTGATTTGCTGGTTGGGGAAAATAGGCGTCAACTGATCGGCCGATGGGCGCTTGCGCGCAGTGTCGGGATCCATGCCATTAATCAACTCAACGCGTAACAGTGAGAGGTACCGCTCGTTCTCTTTGGGTGGACGCACTTGTCCAACCACCTTGTCGCCCGTGCGCAACGCAAAGCGACGAATCTGTGATTGTGACACGTACACATCATTTGGGCTTGCGAGCATGCGCTCTCCGCGCAAAAAGCCAAATCCCTCTTGCACAATATCGAGAATGCCCTCGCTGGTGATGCTGGTGTTTGTACTCTCCTCAGAGGCCGGTGGTGTACTCATCAGCACTTTGATGATGTCTTGCTTCTTCATTTGTGGCGTGACGAGATGCCCACTGCTTTTGGCCATGTCACGCAACTCTTGAATGGTTAAGCCATCAAATTCAACCGGGAGCACGGGGCGTGGATCTGTAGAAATAGGCGTGTTACTCGCTGATGCAACCGGAATTGAACGCACTGCTGCCTGCTTGGGCGTCTCATACTCGACATCACTCGTGGTGAGCACTGGGGTTTGCTCCGGAGGGGGGACCGGCGCACTGGCACCGGCATTTGGCAGTTTGCTACGAATGCGTGGCACACTGAACTCCTTAAATTATCTATTGCGGAAATTGCAGCTGTTGCTGGACACACTATTCAGTTGCACTTGGACCGTTGATGGTGGCTTCAGCTTTGACAGGGGCTCCAACATGTGTGCAGGGCGCACTTGAGGGTGTCACAGATGAGCTGAGGGTGCCGTATACATGGCTCAAGAGCATACGGAAGAAACAGACAAACACTTACACACAAAAATGCACCCTTTTATTATACCACGTATTGTACAGAATACAATCGGTATAACCGCAATTGAATTAGTATCTATACCCGCGTTTGCGTGCTGTCATGGGTGCGTGGGTGAGTGCCGATCAACGTATCGATGTCTAGGGTAGCATGGCTAATGCGCATGATGCACATTAGCCATGCTATGTACACGATACCTGCATGCTATTGATATCGTGTCAATGACATAGTAGGATGAAGATATTGAACGAAGAAGAGCGAGCAATGATGTACACACCACGTGTTCTGATGATTGTCCATGACCCATTCGTAGATAACCGTGGCACGCGCTTACATCAGCACATGCGTTGGAATAACCCGTATGCATTGGCCACGCAGTACATCGCCGATATACACCGAGCAAGTCATGGGCGCGTACAGTATCAAGTCATCCAAACCATCGATGCACCGTGGTTCCCCGTGAAGGCCGATGGATTTCGCTATGATGCAACGAGGTATCTCCAGCGTTGGTCGCGTCGCGACATGCATCATCCTGACGGCCTCGATTATCATGCACGGTTGGCACAGTTTCAGTTGGTCGAACGTCGTGCGTCCGGTGAGTTTGATGAGGTGTGGTTCTTTTCGTTTCCGTATGCGGGTGAGTACGAGTCAATCATGATAGGGCCGCAGGCGATTTGGTGTAATGCTCCCCCAGTTGAATTACCGAGTGCCGCGCATAATTTTGTCATGATGGGGTTCAATGTTGAGCGCGATGTTGGTTGCATGTTAGAAAACTTCGGTCATCGGGTGGAGTCAATGATGAACGCCGTCTATCAGCGCACGCCCCATCTACACAATCATTGGCGTGAATTTAGTCAGTATGATGCTATAGCGCCACAACGCGCTGGTTGTGGTAATGTCCATTTTGCGCCGAATAGTCGGCGCGACTACGAATGGGGGCATCACACGCCCGTGTTGTCGTACTGCGATCGCTGGCGTGATTTTCCACATACACGCCATGCTCCGGCGCGTATGGTCGATTGTAGCGAGTGGGGAAACGGCGATATGCGTGCCCATCATATCTGGTGGCTCCAACATTTGCCGCGTGCTCCGCAGCTGGTGGATGGCGTCTGGGGCGATTGGTGGCACTACTGTCTGACCTATGATTGGTTGGCACAATAACTACCACCCTTCGTGCGTGCATCATGCCGACGAAGGGTGGTAGAAGTGTGTGTGGGTTGTCGCATCGAAAACAAAGCGGTCGTTAATTATCGCCCAACAAATTAACACGTGCGCTCATGCCGGCGCGAAGATTGGTCATGTCATCGAGCGTGATATGCACGGTGAATGATCGCACATTGCCGACGACATTTGCAATGGGCGCAATAAACGAGACGGTGCCATCGAATTGTTGACCTGCCAGGGCATCGACACTTACGGTAACGCGTTGATTGAGGGTAACACTCGCAATATCAGCGTCACTAATTTGGACATCGATACGCAGATTGGTAGTGTCAACGACGCGGATAACAGGACGTCCTGCCGGATTGGCTGCATCACCGGCATTGATGTCGACCAGGGCAATCACGCCATCAAATGGAGCGCGAATTTCTGCACGGCTGCGATTCAACGTGGCAAGTGTAAGGGCTGCTTCGGCCTGTGCAACACCCGCTTGAGCCTGGATTTGCTGAGTGGCGAGGCGATTGACTGTTGCCTGTGCTCCGGCTACGGCAGCTTCGAGCGTGGCACGATCTTTGCCCGTAGGATTCGTGATGCGTTCGAGGGCCAGTTCGGCTTGTTGAACTTGGAACTCTGCAGTAGCAACACCAACCGTCTCGGCTTGTTTGGCTTGTTCGAAGCCGATTTCTGCGTTGCGGAAGGATATTTTTGCTGCATCGCGGCGTGACATAGAGACTTCGTAGGCAACTTGATAGCGTTTGATGGCCTGGTCACCCAACTTGTTCTCACGCCCGCGAATGGTTGGCATTGCCGGGTCTGTGCCGTTTTCGAGAATCCACTCCCAGTTGTAGCGATCAAAATCAAACTGTGACTGCGCCTGGGCAAGATTCTGATTGGCGAGTTCAAGCTGAACCTGTGCTTGCGTCTTGGCGAGTGAGAGGCGATCTTTGGTGCTCTGCAGGTTATATTGAGCCGTCTTCAGATTGAGTTGTGCGGCACGAACATCGGCACTGGTGTTGTCTGGTTTGGTGGCGTCAAGTGCGGCCTGTGCTTGAGCGAGTTGTGCGCGAGCGGCTTGCGCATCGGCACCATTGCCCTGGAGTGCGGCCAATGTGGCTTTGGCACTGGCCAGATTTGCCTCGGCCTGAACCACCTGTTGATCATAGAGCGTCGTATCAAGGATTGCCAAGATGTCGCCCTTTTTGACTTGCTGACCCTCACTGACCCGCACATCGGCTATCGTGCCACTCACCAAAAAGTTGAGTTGGCTGTCGTTGCGCGTGGTCACTTCACCCGTTCCGCTGACCAGAGACGTGGCAATTGCACTGGTGTTTGTCGTAGCGGTAGGGAGCAGGCTGCCTAGGTCTAGGCTCGGCTGTGGGGTTGCCACCAGCGCATTTGTGGTATCAGCTTGAGGGGTGGTTTGTGGGGTGATTTGTGCTGTGGTTGTACACGCCATCAACCCAGTTGCAATGCCACTAATCAGCAAAGTACGAATGAACTTGTTACGCATGCGAGTCATACTTCCTTTTGGTGTGCCGGAGGGCTCACGTCCCTCCGGCGTGTTATGGGACTACTATTCTTGATTGCGTCCTGGGGCACGGCTGGGCAACCCGCCAGCGGCTATTGGTGTCACGACTTTATCATCAGTCGACTCTGACCGACGTAGACGACTCGTAAGTGAGTCAAGCAAGCTGTAGGCAGCAGGGACAACGAACAAGGTGAGTAACATCGACGTTGTCAGACCGCCGATGAGGACGGTTGCTAGACCACGCCGGAACTCACCACCCTGACCAGTGCCGAAGATGTGAATACCCATGGCGACTGGCAAGGCACCCGCAATAATTGCAAATGTCGTCATCAAAATTGGCCGGAGACGCACCGCACCGGCAACGCGCAGTGCTTCGTGCTTTTCGAGACCTGCTTGGCGCAGACGATTGGTGAAGTCGACCAGCAAGATGGAGTTTTTGGTGACAAGACCGAGGAGCATGATGAGCCCAATCATGCCGGTAATGTCAAGATCCGTGTTGGTCAGAATAAGCCCGAGAAATGCGCCGATGAAACTAAATGGCATGGCAAGCATGATGACCAGCGGTTGCGTGAATGATCCGAACTGCGATGCTAGCACCATATATACGAAGAGCACGGAGAGCGCCATAGCAATCAACAATGAAGAGAAGCCTTCGGTCTGTTGTTGTGACTGCCCGGTGAAGCTCCAAACTACGTCGTTGGGCACGTTGAGCGATTGCATGATGCCACGTACTTTGGTCTGCGCATCACCGATGTTGAGATCTTGGAGATTTGCGCCAATCAACACCTGATTGAGGCGGTCATAACGGCGAATGGTGACTGCACTGCTCGTCAACTCGAATTGCCCGAGCGAACTGAGCGCCACTGAACCACTGCGAGTAGGAATGATGATGTTCCCGAGTGCGGCAGCATCGCTCCGATCGGCTGGTGCCAGTCGTACCACGATGTCAGTGTCAATGCCGTCACGACGTAGCACGGTGGCTCGCTCACCATTGATGAGTGCGCGTACTGAAGATGCGATTTCTTCATTGGTAAGACCCAAATCACCGATACGGTTCGGATCTGCCAACAGGCGCAACTCAGGCTTACCTGGCACGTAGTTTGTGGCCACGTCAACCATGCCCGGCGTCTGACGCATGGTCTGGATGATTTGGTCAACGAGTGGGGTGATTTCTTCAGGCGCACGATTGGTCTGCAGGCTCAGCTGCAAGGTACGACCCGTCACACCCGTGCTTGACCCTTGGAAGCTCGGCACGGCGAAGGCGAGATTCGGAGCAAAGCTCAACTTTGGCCGCACTGCGTCTTGCGCAGCTTGGGTGGGTGTCTTGCCTTTGAGCTTGACGCTAAATTCGGCACGCTCAGGATTACCGGTAAAACCAACCGTACTAATCACTGATACCGTGGTCTCTTCGTTGAGGAGTACCTGTTCTACCTGCCGGGCAATACGATCGGTCTCGGCTAGGGTTGTGCCAGGTGGCATTTCGAAGCCCATCACGTACTCATGTGGATCTTCGGCTGGGAAGAAGGTGAACTTGAGTTGTCCGGCGACGAGAACACTCAGCCCAAGTACCACAACGGCCACCACCATAATCATGACACGGTTGAGGCGTGTGCGCAGACTACGCTTGAGCAGATTGCCATAAAAGTCGCCAAGTTTGCCCGGTGACTCGTTCGCTTCGTGAAGCAATGACGCATTCGGGTCGTTTTCGTCAATGGCCACCGCATGCGCAGAGTGATGATTGTGATCATCTTTGGCCTGTTTATTTTTGGTACGGAAGGCGTTCGCCGAAAGCATGGGGGCAAAGGTGAATGCCTCGATTAATGAGAGCAACATGGCCACTGCTACGGTGATACCGAACGATTTGAAGATGATGCCAACGGTGCCGGTGGTGAATGTCACCGGTACGAACACGGCCACAATCGTCAGCGTCATGGCAATGACAGAGAGCGATACTTCGGCAGTGCCAACACTCGATGCCACACGAGCTGATTTGCCCCGTAAGGTGTGTCTGAAGATGTTCTCACGGACTACGATGGCGTCGTCAATCACAAGACCGACACACAACGAGAGTGCCAACAAGGTAATCAAGTTGATGGTCAAGCCGAAGAGTGACATGGCAATGAATGTGGCAATCAGGATGATGGGCAACCCTGCCATGGTGATGAGCGTGTTGCGAATATCGCGGAAGAAAAGGAAGACTACGATGAGGGCTGCGATGGTCGCAAAGATTAACTCCTCGAGTGAACTAATCACCGATTCACGTACCGATACTGATTGGTCACGTGGAACGATATAGCCCATGTCAGTGCGGTTCGCAAAGACGTTTTCGAGCTCGACCTTGACAGCATCGGCTACCTGGACGGTATTTGTGCCCGACTGTTTGCGCACATCAAGAATGATGGCATTGGTACCGTCAAGGCGTGTGTAACTGGTCGCATCTGCAACGCCTTCTTCGACCGTCGCTACATCAGATATTTTGTACGGTGTGCCGGTAATTTGTATGTTGGCAATGTCATCAATGCTTGCTAACATGCTCGGTGCACGTAGGTTGATGTCTTGGGTGCCTGCGTTGATCGAGCCCAGCCCGAGATTGGCGTTTGCGGATTGCAGTGAACGGGTGAGTTGTGCAGGTATCAAGCCGTACGCTTGGAGCTTGTCAAGTTGCATCCACACATTGATTTGGCGCGTTTGTCCACCGAGTACGGTAATCGAGCCGACACCGGCAGCACGCTGCAGGCGTGGGGTAATTTGGTCTTCGATAATGTCACGCAATACGAGCGGATCAATGGCCGTCTTGGGTGCAATTGCGATTGACATAATTGGCGCTTGGTTGGGGTCAAATCGCTGATAGATTGGTTCGCGAATATCGCGTGGCAACGCGTTGCGAATGCCGTTTATCTTTTGACGGACATCCTGCTCGGCCTGGCTGATATCGGTACCTTCATTGAACTCAAGAATGAGCAATGACAAGCCTTCACTGGAGTTTGAGGTGATGTGCTTGATCCCATTGATGGTATTTACTGCCTGCTCAATTGGTTCGGTGACTTGGTCAACGACACTTGACGGCCCAGCCCCTGGGTAGGCCACGGTGACCGCCACGATTGGTAGGTTGATTTCGGGCAAAAGATTTACCGGCATTCGATTGAACGCCAATACACCGAATGTCACTGCCAATAGCATGAGCATGGTGATGAAGACCGGCTGCCGTATAGATGTGTCTGAAATGGGCATGCCGTTGAGCTGTTCACGAGGTGGGCGTTGCGCCATGCAAAACTCCTGTTGTTGTGATGATTTTCACACCAAGCTAGTCCAAAAAATGACAGGCCACATTTATCTGTCGAAAACGTCGTGCCTGTAACCAACGACTCTCTATTGAGAGTGTATCAAGATGGTGTGCCGCGTGTGTCCATCGTGTGCACGAATGACGAATCATTCAAATGAATGACGCAGTGTGCCACGACGCAAACTCTTCATTAACTATACTGTGATTTGTGGTGTGAATGGGTCATATCCTAGATGAGAGTTTGCTTAACGAATGGTAGGTAGGTAGCCCACACGCCCTAGTCGTTCAGACTAGGGCGTGTGGGCAGGGTCAAAAAAGTGAACTAGGCGCGGCCGTGGCGCTTGAGCCATTCGTAGCTCATGGTGACACTTTCGAACGGGTCACGTTGGCAGCTATCTTGCTCGACGATGAGCCATTGTGTGCCGGCGGCATCGGCAGCCTTGAGCACGGCGGCGATGTCCAGAGTGCCGTGTCCAACTTCGGCGAAGGTGCGACTGCCAGTGGCCATATCTTTGAGGTGCACACATGGTACACGCCCCTGATACTTGGTAATCATCTCAACTGGATTCAGGCCGGCATATGCGACCCAGTAGATGTCAATTTCGGCATCAATGGTGCCAGGCTTGCTTTCGTCAAGCAAAATGCTCAGTGCATTAGTGGTGCCGAGTGGGGCGAGTTCGAAGTCATGATGATGGTAGAGAAACTGCATGCCAGCGGCACGACATTTGTCGCCGATGACTTCAAATTCGTGCATAAACGCCCGCCACTTGGCGGCATCACCACGTTGCTCGGGTGACATCCACGGGCAGATGACGTATTTGGCACCAAACAGTTTGAGATCTGCGATGACTTGGTCGAGTTGGCCACGGAGATAGTCAATCCCGACATGGGCACCCGAGACAAGCAGTTTATTGCGGTCGAGCTCAGCTTTGAAGGTTGCAGCAGGAATTTTGTCGGTATAGACGGCTTCGACACCAGCATATCCAATCTGTGCAACACGTGCGAGCGTTGCCTTCCAATCAGCAGCCATTGCATCACGAACAGTATAGAGTTGCAAACAAATGGGTTGCGTCATTACATTCCTCCATTACGCAGCGAGACGGCGTACCTCTGACATCATACCACTGCTTTTTCGACATACGCCACAATCATAGCAGTAATCCAAGTATGATATAAGAGGAGCGTGTATCCATTAGGTGAATTATATGCGAGTAATCATTGTCGGTGCAGGATTAGCAGGGCTCACGGCTGCACGTGCACTTCAGTCGCGCGGCATAGGCATCACACTACTTGAGGCTAGTGATGCAGTCGGAGGGCGCGTGCGTAGCGATGCCGTTGATGGGTGCATCCTTGATCGCGGATTTCAGGTCCTATTTGATGCGTATCCCGCAGTACAACGTTGGTTGCCACTTGCTGATCTTGAGTTGCAGGCATTTGATCCTGGGGCAGTAATTTGTCGCGCAGGGCGTCAGACTATGTTGACGGATCCGTTGCGCGACTGGGCCTCAGCGTGGCCTGCCATATGGTCCGATGCTGCCACGACCCTTGATAAGTTGCGTGTGTTGAAGTTGAGCATTGAGGTGCGGCGCCAGACGATTCGTCAGATTCGTCAGCAAGCAGATATGCCGACCATCGAGTACCTACAACGCTATGGATTTGCCCCACAAACCATTGAGCGGTTTTTTGCACCATTTTATGGTGGCATATTTCTTGATCGTCAGCTCCGCACGAGTGCAAAGTGTTTTTTGTTTGACTTTAAGATGTTGGCAGAAGGGCGAACCGTGCTCCCAAAACATGGCATGGGGAGCATCAGTGATCAGCTTGCAGCCGGTCTGAACAACGATACCCACCTACGGTTGCAGACCACCGTGGCCGGATTGGTGCGTGAAGATGCACGCGTTGTAGGGGTGCGTCTGCGCGATGATCAGGTGTTGTTGGCCGATGCCGTGATTCTGGCAGTTGCAGCGCCGGTGGCACAACAACTTTCAGGAATCGCCCTACCCACTGATGGTCTGGATACGGTGACGATCTACTGGCATGGAACGCACTCCCTCACACACCACAAAAAAATCTGGCTCAACGCGAACCCTGACGCATTCGTGAACAACGCGGCGCAGTTGACAGCAGTCGCTCCAAGTTATGCGCCGGATGGCGAACACCTATTAAGTGCCACACTCCTCGGTATCCCGGATATGAGTGACGACGAACTGTATCGTCGTGCAGAGCGTGACTTGGTAACAATGCTGGGTGAATCGGCACCGTTAGCGCATTACCGTCGTCTGCGCATCTACCGGATTCCGTTTGCGCAATTTCGTCAACCAGCAGGAATTCATCCGACACTCCCCGATAATGTCACCCATCAGTCGGGACTTTTTCTGGCGGGCGAGTATACCGAAGCAAGCAGTATCAATGCAGCGATGATAAGTGGAGAAAAGGCCGCTAAGGCAGTTGTTCGCGCACTTCTGGGGTGACGGTACCGTTGCGTATCCAGATGTTGACATCACTCACAAAGAGGCCTACACCGGTTAGCGTTAGTGGTACCACCGTCTGTTGACCAGCGACTGTGATGATCAGTCTCGGTGCACCGGCGGGGAGTTGTGATCGACTGAATTGTCCGTTCGGATCGAGTGTGATGCTTTCGTCGTCGAGTTGTAGCCGTATCTGTGCGGTATCTCCCCCAATGATGCGCCCCCGTATGCGCCCCCGTTGGAGCACATCGGGCGATGACAATGCGCGCATGACGCCATCCACGTTTAACAGACCGTGACCAAATACGGCGTCATATCCTGGTGCGCCAAGATCCACCGCATGTGCCAAGAGGAGTTCTTGGGTTTGTTGGGCACTCAAGTCGGGGCGGCGGGCGCGTATCAACGCTGCCGTGGCACTGACTTGTGGAGCTGCGGTACTTGTGCCTTGTTCGAGGCTATAACCCGCGCCAAACGGCGATGTGTTCAGAATATCTACTCCGGGTGCGACGATGTCAACAGCGGTCCCACTGTGCGCAAACGACGCAATCTGGTTGTTGGCATCGACCGCGCCCACAGCTATGACGCCCGGATACGCTGCAGGGAATATGGTCGTGTCACCCTGTTCGGTGGTGTTGGCGGTATTGCCGGCAGCCGCCACAACCACAATGTCAGCCGCGATGGCACGTTCGATGGCTGTGCGTATCACCGGCGCATCATTACTGCTCCCAACGCTCAAATTCATGACGAGGGCACGTGCATCAATCGCATGATTGATGCCTTGGGCTACGGTTACATCGCTTCCGTATCCATCGTCGTTGATGGCTTTGATTGCCACAATCTGACAGGTATGGCATATTCCGCGTGTCCGCATGGTGGGATTGGGGAGGGCTGCAATGATGCCAGCGGTGTGGGTGCCGTGTCCTTGTCGATCGCGCATATATGGCGCAGCAAATATATCAATCATTGCCCTGATTTGGTGAGTCAAATCAGGGTGTGTAGGGTCGATGCCCGTATCAATCACGGCAACGCGTACGGGTGTCCCAACAGCATCATGTGCCCAGTCGATATTGGCCTGTATCTGAGTGAGGTACGGTTGACGCGGTGTGTATGTGTCGAGACCGCTGTGGTCAGCTGTGGGAGTCGTGGTCGGATCAGCAGTCGTAGTTGGTAGCACGGTGACCACTGGCGCAGGCGTATGTACGACTGGTGCCGGCGTGACCGTAGATAGCTCGTCGTTGTCGGTATATTGACATGTGTTGAAGAAGGTCATGATGATGAGACCGAACCACAAGAGTTGTTTGTTCATGGTTTGGGTTGCACTGGTTCACCGAGGTAGAGTGGTTCGATGACGGTATCCGGCTGATACGGCGACGTGCGCAGTCGGTGTGTGGCAATCTCGGCGAGTGTGCGTGGTTGAGGGAATGCCACATGGTGATGCAGGTGGTTTACCACGGTATCCGGTAGCAGTGTACGCATATGTGGCTCGTAGACCAGCAAGTGATCTGCTGGTATGTGCATTTCTGAGATATGACAATTTGTCGGCGTCATCGTCCCTATCGGCCAGGCTGGATGTGGATATGCTGACGTGGCGAATCGGCCACGCCCCAGACTGATACAGGCGGTGATTGGCGCACGATGCCGCATCGGCCACGCCAACACATCAAGGGCATTGATGCCGATGACGTGTGCCGAATTCGCCAGTGCGAGTCCCTTGGCGACACTTATGCCTACACGAATACCGCTCCAGCTCCCCGGACCAATACTCACTGCCACGTGGGTCAGGTCCGCCGGTGCGACACCGACTAATCGGCACAACGCATCGAGTTGTGGTAGGAGTTGCTCACTATGCCGACGATCACTCTGCCATGCAATCTCGGCGAGCAGTTCTCCATCACGCATCAGTGCCAATCCACTCATGGTTCCACTGGTATCAATTGCGACGAGCATGCGTATTGTCCTTTGTCGGTGACCATGCCACTGTCAATAACCCGATCAGTGTGTGTGCCCGCACACCGTGTGCCGTACAGGTAATGGTGCGTGTCGTCGGCGATAGGTGATGGATGTGCACCGCAAGATGTGGCATGTCAAAGAGACTTGGATCGCGTTCTGGCCATTCAATCAGGGCAATACCGTGACCCGCAGTTGCGTCTGCCAGGCCGATACTGTCGAGTTCTGCACTCATGGTAATACGGTACAAATCAACGTGATACAAGGTGACGTGTACTGGCGTGCGGTACTCGTTGATAAATACGAATGTAGGACTGGTGACCTGGTCGTTGCTACCGGTACCGGCGACAATTCCTTTGGTGAGATGGGTTTTGCCGGCACCCAAATCACCAGCGAGGAGCACCATGTCTCCTCGCTGTAGGTGTTGTCCGAGGAGTGTACCGAACGCTATCGTCTGTTGCACCGAGGTGGTGGTAATCTGAAATGCCGATTGTGTATTCATAGTACGCATTCTAACATGTTGGTGTGCGCTGTTAAAGCACCTTCAGCTGCTTGGGGCTCTGTGAGATGCGGTAGTTGCATGTTTTTCGGCTCTCGGCTACAATGGCGTGCGGATTGAGCTTGTGATAGGGGTAACAAATGGATGTACGAAAGCGATATGAACGCTATATTTGGATCGTTCTGTTGTATGCGATTGTCGTTATATTGTGGGGCGCCATGGTCCGTGCGACTGGGTCTGGTGCAGGATGTGGTGACCATTGGCCGTTGTGTAATGGCGAAGTCGTACCGCGTGCTCCCGAGGTTGAGACGATCATCGAACTATCGCATCGCATTACGAGTGGGTTATTGTTGTTCATGATTGGTTGGATGACCTACAGGGCCTTCGTGCTGTACCCCAAGGGTGACATTGTGCGCAAAGGGGCAGTGGCCACATTGATTTTTGTGATTATCGAGGCGTTAATTGGTGCAATGCTTGTCATCTTTGAGCTGGTGGCACACAACGCATCGTTGACGCGCGCCTTCTCCATGGCAGCGCATCTCGTCAACACCCTATTGCTGCTTGCTGCGATCACCTTGACAGGGTTGTGGGCCCGCGGTGTCGCAGCACCCGTCTTCCACACACACAAGCGGCTTGTAGCGTGGACGGTGGTTGGTGCGCTCATGATGATGTTACTCGGTGCAAGTGGAGGCATTGCGGCACTCGGCGATACGTTGTTTCCGGATACGAGTTTTGTGGATGGACTCTACAAAGATCTTGATCCAACCACCAATCTCTTACTGCGTTTGCGTGTTGCACATCCGGCCATTGCCGTTGGAACGGGATTTTTGATGGTCATCATTGCACAGTTGTTCCGCAACACTTTCCCCTCACCACAAATCACGCGGACTGCGAATATCGTGATTGGGGCCTACGTGGCACAACTCGTGCTGGGGACTGTCAACATGATGCTGTTGGCCCCGATTCCGCTCCAGATTTTCCATTTATTGTTGTCTGACATCATCTGGATTGCCTTTGTGGTGTTAATTGGGCTTGGATTTGCCAAGACCGAACCATCCGTACAAGGATCGCCAGCGTAGTTGACGGTATGCGCACGGGCCCGCAATCTGCATACGCAGATTGCGGGCCCGTGCGGTGTTTGTTAGGCGATGGTCAGTGATTTGTGTGCAAACCAGCGACGACCAATGCGTGCTACGCCTACAAGAATGCAGACATGGATGAGATGAAACAGCACAGTGAGGGCGTTGTAGTCAGGGTGAATAGCGTGATGATAGACGGAAAACGGTGGCCACAGCAATGTGCCCCACACGGTTGTCATGGCAGCAATGATGGTACCGTCAATGGATGGCATTGACAGGTTGACGGTTGAGACGACGATATTCCACGCTATGGGAATGGTGATGATTGCGAGAACAATGATGCGTTGCGTGGTTGTGGCAACGAGTGGTGTCATCAGCAGCATCAGTAGGATTGCCGTCACAATTAACAGCAAGAGACTGGGGAATCCCAATAGAAGGGTCAACAGTGAGGGCATCGCCAACGGATTGAGTATCATACCAACGCCCACGAGTACCACGTACGACGCAATCGTGATGGTGGCCACGCTCGTTCCGATGGCCTGCAAGAGCAGGTGGCGGGCCGGTAATGCGAGCATGCGTTGTATGGCATGCGGTTGTTCGCTACTATCGGCGATCACTGAAGTGGTGTACAGCGATACCAAAAAGGCATAGAGCACAAGTGACGCATGAATGGCTTGTGCATCGTTCAAGTTCCGCAGCACAAAAAACGCCATGGCCCCGACGATGATGAGTTCAACTAGAATGCGCTGACTACGTATATGCTCCATCAGGATAATGCGAAATAACGGCGTCATGCGTTGCTCTCCTGCGGTGACTCTGGCTCGCCAATCGGTGAGGTAATGATGCGTACGGGATATCGATGGGCCAAGACGTGCGGTTGTTTGGCCTGATTGACTAAATCTGCAAGCGGGTGATTGAGCGGTTCTATTGCGAAAATATGCACGTTGTAGTGGAGTAATACTTGTAAAATCTGTGCGAGCGCTCGTACCCCATCGCCGGTGAGGACAATGTTGCGCCGTGTCACAACGATGCCGTTATCGAGTGCCACAATATGTTCGTATGCAGCAGTTGGAATGCCGTCGGTGCGAATCACTATTGTGCGCGGTAGCGCACGAATATGACTGTTGTCTAATTCGGCGACGATGCGACCATCGGCAAGCACGCCAATCATATCAAAGAGTGGATCGAGCGGCGCATCCCCACGCGTGGCAATCACAATCGTCATGGTGCGATCGCGCAAGCCCTCGATTAAGTCGATCATCACTTTTTGTTCGCTAGCCGTCAACCCGATGGTTGGCTCGTCAACCAGCAAAAGTACCGGCTGTTGGATGAGGGCCACTGCAAACGCGACACGACGTTGATTAAATATGGAGAGTGCCCGAATAGGTTGCTGTAGCATCGTGTCAATCACACACCAGCGTACAACCTGTTGCAAATGCTGTTGGATGGCGTCGTTACTCGAGTGATACAGGCGGGCATGCTGCAGTAAAAGCTCATCGACGCGTATGTCCGAGGCAAATTGAATGCGTGGCGAAACCATGCCAATCTGCCGGGTCATCTGATGCGCCGGAAGTCCATCAATTGACACATGGCGTGATGCAACGCCATCAAGTCCGGCGATGATATTGAGCAACGTACTTTTGCCACTCCCACTTGCACCGATAATGCCGTAACATCGATGCGCAGGAATATGCAATGACACCGACTGAATCGGTGTATTGACTACATTGAGTTGTTTGATGCGCACCAGATGCATATGACCTACGCTTTAGGTTACGACACAAAAAATTGCAGATAGACCAGTGCAACTAAGGACGGCGGTAGCGCGCGCCACCAACACCAGCGCAACGCTGCTGCCAACGTGACAAAGGGCTGATTACGAATCATTATCCGGATAATTACCATCGAGAGCACGGTACTGACCATAATCCCGACAAGACGCACAATATCACTGCCGATTTCAACGGGAATAAGACTTGCGGTAATCATCACAATTAGTGCCGTGGCACGTACGTCGGCTGCAATTTGCATTAAGGCCACCGTCGATATGTTGATACCCGTGGTGATGACGCCGGTGAGCGCCGTATCGTTGCGGAACATGCCGACACCGATGGCGGCCGGAAGCGCAAGTAATCCGGAGACCCACGCTAAAACAATGGCGGGGGCGGCGCTCCAACTCCAGGTCTGATTGGCCCAGTACAGGACACCAAATGCACACCAAATCACGATACGCCCAGCCATGCCAATCTGGAGTGAACGCGCTGCGCCACGCACAACCATCGGCGATGATGAGGTCTGAGCTATCAGCGACGGTATCAAAAACGCAGCCTCAAGCGCAGCCCACATCAAGAGTGGACCAGCGACATTGCTATGTGCGCTATTGAATGGCCAGGGCATGAACACTAAGGAGCTTACTGCGAGGATGATGCTGACAATGGCGCCCAACCCATCAGTGTTGAGGATTGCTTTCGCAAAATCAGGAGGGAGCACCAAACGGCGCTGTGATACCAAGAAGTTGAAAAGCAACGTCAGCAGCAATGTGGGAATGAGTCCAGGATATACGAGTAATGCAAAAATAAGATCCACCGTCACTCCTTATTGCTGGTTGCCAGTACAACGACTTATTGCGTGTTATCTGCTCATTATTATACGCAAAATGACAGACAACGACGTCATCAGTTCCGAATGCTCCGTGCATTATAAATCGCGCTGATAATGTCATCCGGGCGTACCGGACAACCGAGTAAGCGCAAACTCACTGGGATTTCAGGCGCATCGGCAAGACCACCACGCCCAAACGGCTGACCATTGACGGCACAGAGTCCGGTGGCAATGATGTATGGACGTTGCGGCGTGCTCAGCAACACCTGTGTCAGATAATTGCGGATAAATGTGTTGAGAATCCCCGTGATTAACCAGACGTCAGCGTCGGCTGGTGTGATGACCATCTCAATGCGCGGCTGTCGATAGAGTGCAATCCCGATTTCGTTGTCACACCCTCCGCATGAACCACTATTTGCATGAAAGACGCGCACGGTCATGGGTGTCTCCTCTGCATCTACGATGTGACTCGTACAAACGTTAAGCCACGAATGACATCTTCAATGGTAACCAAGATGAGTTGCGGGTACAGGCCGATGACGGCACTAACGCCCAACAACAAAAAGATCACAATGCTGAGTCCTACTGGCTCACCAATCAACTTTCGATCGCTTTGACGTGACATCTCCTGGGTTGCCAGCAAAATAGGCATTTGCTCGGTCGGCAACTCTTCGGCTGCACCGAGCAGGCGCTCGTACAGCAACCGGGCAACTGCGGCAAGCATCAACAGACTCCCGATACCGAGGAGTACGACAAAATGTGCGCCTGACTCGGCGGCTGCGTTGTAGACGAGGAGTTTACTGGTGAACGAACTAAACGGTGGCGCACCAAGCAAGAGCAAACACCCACCGATGAATCCACTGCCTGCTAACGGCCAGCGCCACAACAAATCACTACGCAGAGTGACCACAGGACGACCGTCAGGGCGCTCGAGCAGCGCAATTGATACATAAATCACCAGCACCGCAATCATGTGGTTAAACAGGTCAAGAATAGAACCTGCCAGCCCATTGCTCGTGGCACTGGCCACACCGAATACCATGAAGCCACTATTTGCAACCACGAGATAGCTCGGTGTGCGCCGTAAATGTGCTGTGGCAAGCCCAAACAATGCGGCCACAATCATGGTAATCGCCCCCAAAAACATCAACACGTGCATGCCACGGGTGTTTTCGGCGACGATAATCGGGAAGAATTGGAACGTACTAATCAAGAAAAGCAGACTCGTGCTGTTCAGTGCTGTGATGACGATGACAGTGACCATCGGCGTCGTGTATTCGGCGAGCTCGACCAGCCATGAATGAAAGGGGAAGATGGCAAGACGCATGCCAAACCCTACGATGATGAGTGACATAATCAGCTGAGCTGGCGATGACTGACTTGACTGCTCAGTTGGCCAATAGATAGTGAGCAGGACGTACGCCATGTACATGGCAAACCCAGACAACAAGACAAGCACCAAATAGTGCAAAGCGGTAATCAACGGCGAGCGTTCAACCAAGACACTGCTACCAATCGGTAGGTCTACAATCGCCAAGATGGCCAAAAAGCCACTGCTGACTAACAATAACGTCGCAACAAACGGCTCTTGCATCAAGATGATGGTTGTGTGGGTAAAGCCAAGTAAGAGCAAACTAATTGGGATGAAGTGCTCACCGTGTGCAATAAAAAAGTTCACCGTGTAGGCAAATAATGCAATACCCAAAATAGTCAACATGATGAGCCGCCCAAGCGGATCAATCGCAAGCGTCAACCCAAGCAGGCGAACGGGCGCATCAACTGGCAACTGAATGACCAAAAGCATCTGCATTAACACGGTCAAGATGGCGCCGGTAATCGCAGGTATCTGTCGTGCCCGGAGCAAGAATAACCCTGCAGCCATAGCAATGGGGAACGAAATTGTCAGTAGGTAGAGCATCAGCGTTTATACAATTCATTTAATTCGAGTGTCTTGAGGCGGCCAAACATCAGCCCACTCAAATACGACACTGCGAGCGATAGCACAATCGTGGTTAACCCTAACAACGCTAATGGAAATACTTGCACGGTGCTGGCAATTGCCGTATAGAGTAAGTCAATACTACTGACACACAACAATAATCCGAGCCCAAGTTTGAGTACATCACTCGCTGTTACAATAGTAAAGAATCCCGTCAATGTCAACCAGTACCACGCAAAATCGACCTCTTCACTGCCGATGGGATAGAGTCGTGGCAGAATAAAACTTGCAATGGCGACCAACACCATGGCCCACATCGGCACCACAACATCCGCAAAGCGCCGCGGTGAGACGATTTCGAGCCGGCGTGCCTGACGCGCTGCGCGCCGCAACTCCGCCAACGAAAATTCATCAAGCGCACTGGCCTCGTAATCGCGTGAGAAGGTGAGCGCCGTAATCGCCAGAATGGTTACCGCCGACAACCCGGCAATAATCTTGACGAGTACCGTGGTACTCACCATGATGCCGAATAAATCAAGATCTGGTTTGATGAATTGTTGTTGTGACAAAAAAGCCGCCACAAACAGGTAGTTGAAGAGGAGGCTGATGAGGGTCGTGCGCCGTTGCTGGGCCATCAAAATGACTGCCGCTGACACCGAAATCCCTATTAATGGCCAGTAGATGTCCAAGAATTCACCCATACACAGACCTCTTAGATAAGCAGCAATACCACCAAAATAAACCCGAGCACCACTCCGGCCACGTAGTAGCGATCCTCACCAAGTCGAAAGATCCACTGCAACGCATTCCCAAAGCGAATCAAAAATCCCCACAGACTCTGGAGGAGCCAGTTGGCCTGGACCATATTCATAAATACGCCAAGGCTCTCTGCGGTGGCTTGCGGTGGAATGGTCACGGCACCTTGATCAGCACTCGCCCCTGCTTTTTGTTGGAGCCGCCCCGCAATTATCGGAATAACCAGGATTGCCAGTGCCATGACGACTAAGCCAATCTGTTGAAACAGCGTCGGCACACTCGGCACAATTAACGCTGCATCGCCACTTAATCGCCCTTGTAGTGGCACTAACCATGCTGACCATATATATTGTGGAAAGATGCCAAACAGCAGTAGTACGCCACCGAACGCAATCGGCCCAATCCAGGTGCCCCGTACAGGAATCGCAGATTTGAGCATCCCGGTTGCCGTCATGCTGCGTGGCATGCGCCGCCAAATACTAGCCAACGCCACGGACCACGCTAGACCCAGCAACGACCCACTCACTAACATGGCGATAATGGTCCATGGCGCACGGACGAGAAGAATTTCGGCCATCCACCAGCGAGCCACAAACCCAACAGTGCCAGGAATACCAATTGATGCGGCCACCGCGACCAAAATCATCACACCAGCAACGCCAATTGGTAGACGTGGACGCAGTTGAGTCAGTTCATCGCTGTTACTACTTGACTCAATGAAGCCCACCGCTAAGGCAATAACACTTGTCGTTAATAGGCTACTCAACAACAAAATCGGTACGCCCAATACCATGACCTGCGTATCGCTGACTGCCGCCAAAATGATTAGCGAATACTGGTTGCTCGCATGCCACCCTAACAGCGATCGTAACCGCGTCGCACTGACCGCGCCTACCGCAGTGCCAACCGCGCTGATAATCGCAAGTACCATGAGTACGTTGCGCCACGTGTCGCTGACCAGAGGTCCTTGTGTGGCCATCATCTCGATGAAACTGAGTGCACCAAGTAGTGGAATACCCAGCGGTACCAAGAAGAGTGTCAGAATCGCTGGTGCGCTACTGAGCCCTGCGACATAACTATGAAACGGCACAAGCCCCATTCCGAGCAATGCCGCAAAACTCCATGCCATTACCAGTGCACCCGGGAGTGCGCCGACCGGCAAATAGTTGCGCCATAATACGGCGACCATCAGCAAAATAGCACCGCTTAGGCCTCCCACAATACTGACAAGTGGTGCATTACTGCCGGGGAGTGCACCACTCACCCGCATCAAAATACCACCGATGATGGCTGCAATACCCCACATAAACACGCGCAATACGGATTCTTGTGCGATAACCCCAAACAAGATGATGGATACATGTACGAGAATCAACGCCAGAAGACTGCCGTAGTTCCGCAGTTGGTAGGGGAGTGAATAAATCAGGCCAATCATGCCGGCGACCGCAATGAAGAGCACCATAATTGACAGCGCCCAGGTGAACAAATCAAGCCGGAGTGTCAGCAATACCACGTAGGTTTCGATTTTGATCCACTCAATGTTGAGCAGTTGAATGGGCAAGCCGATTATTGGATTGGCGATGATAATCAGGACTGCACTCACAAACAATGCGCTGATAGCCAAATATCCAATGTGGCGTGTCGGCACCACACGGTCAAGTGCCCATGCAGTGATAGCCGCAAATAATGGAAGCAGAAGTGCCACAAATAACATAAGAAATCCCTTGCTTAACCTTCGGCGCAGGCGATACAGGTATCTGTTGAGGCAATAATCGGCACGACGTCGTCAAGCTGTGCATTGAGCAACAATGTGCGCGTCAATAAGCGATCGAGTTGACGTTGAACCTGTATAGTACATTCAGTGATACGAACACCATCGCTTCGCAGTGTGTAGGTAATAGTGCCACGTGGCCCTTCTACACTTGAGCGCACACTCCCTGGTGCAAGGAGCGGTAATGACCCTTCACTAGGTCCGGATTTGAGTAATCGTTGTGCCTGCTCAACCATCTTGGCACTCATATGTGCTTCAAGCAGCATCAGCATAAGTCGGGCATATACGTCGCCACTCTCTTGGACGACCATGTTGGCATCGAGACGCTCGTACACTTCGTAGGGGGTAACAAAACGCATATCCGTGCTCACTCCGGATGCACGACCGATAACTCCACCCACCTCAAGTTGACTGGCAGCCTGATGACTCAGCACACCGACATTTACGGTACGTGCCAAGAGCCGTCGATCATCAATCACATTATCAATGGTGCGGTAGAGCGATTGAAGGAGTTGGTTGATACCTGATTGCAACGATACAAATGCGCTTTTGGATGGTTCAAACGCCAGTCCGCCAGGCATGATGATATTGTCGTTACTTGGGCGACCAATAAAATCGCGTAGCAACGTGTGCGCGGCGACATGCAGGGTATGGAGGGCATGATGGTAGTTATCAGCACCGAGCATGGCACACACGTTAGTTGCACCGGCGAGATGCATGACAATGCGTTCGAGCTCAGCGACAATCACACGAATATACTGCGCACGAATCGGCACAGTCAATGTGGTGAGTTGCTCAATCGCACGGCAGTATGCCAGCATGTGGGCATGACTACAACTCCCACAAATACGTGGCACAAATTGAAGGCTTTGGAGGAGAGATAGGCGTTGCATGCGATCCGCACAACCACGCTCGGTCATGCCACTATGCAAGTCGACCGCGGTGACAGTCTCTCCGTCAAGTTCTAAGATGTAGCGTTGTGGACCGCGCCACGCAGGGTGAAAGGGTCCAAGTGTCAGGGAATAACTCACGCCACAATGCTCCCATTGACAAACTAGCTTCTCAGTGATTATACACCGTATTAGATAGCCTTATGTATGCAGGGTATGCCCAAAAAACCACGCGCACATCGGCAACCACTGCTGACGTGCGCGTGCGCTTCCTGGGTGATCCACATTATCGTCGTGTGACGAGGAGGCGAATCGCTGTCCGTTCTTCGTTTTCGATGACTACATCCATGAATGCAGGTACACACACAATCTCGATTTGCTCTGCAGCAAGATAATTATGTGCGATGGCAATCGCCTTGACTGCTTGGCTGGTGGCCCCTGCCCCAATCGTCTGAATCTCGGCGCTACGCTGATCACGGATGACACCGGCAATTGCACCTGCAACGGCACTTGGTCGTGATCGTGTCGAGACCTTCAAGATTTCGACTTTGGGCGTAGACGCACTATTGTTTGTTACCCCGCCACTCAGGACATCACTGGTATACTGTGAATCCATAGTACACACCCCTTCACTTCAATGTGTGTTTGGTCTGTGACACAGACGACCAAAAGGTGATGTTCGAGATGCGTCGTCGTCCATGTATATTGACTTAACGAACCCGGCGCACCAAACGTGCTACCGTGCGTACTCTGTGGTGCGTGTCTCACGAATCACGGTAACCTTGATTTGGCCAGGGTACTGCAAACTCTCTTCAATTTTTTTGGCAACATCACGGGCAAGGTGTATGCTCCCCAAATCGTCGATCGCCTCAGGAATGACCATAATTCGCACTTCACGCCCTGCTTGAACTGCAAACGCTCGTTGCACACCTTCAAACGATGTAGCCACACCCTCGAGGGCCTCTAATCGTTTGATGTACAAATCAAGCGTCTCACGCCGTGCACCTGGTCGACCACCCGAAATAGCATCAACTGCCTGTACCAGGAATGCCTCAACGGTCTGTGGTTCTTCGTCATTGTGGTGCGCTGCAATTGCGTGCACAATGGCCGGTGACCGACCTAACCGCTTTGCTATATCTGCGCCGATAACGGCGTGTGGTCCCTGAACCTCGTGGTCGACAGCTTTGCCGATGTCGTGCAACAACGCTGCTGTCTTTGCTATTGTGATATTTGCGCCCAACTCGGCTGCCATGTGGGCTGCCAACAAGGCACATTCGAGCGAGTGTTGCAACACGTTCTGCCCATAACTGGTGCGGAACTTGAGGCGCCCGAGTAGCTTGATGAGGTCCGGGTGTAGGCCCTGCACGTTCGCCTCGTATGCGACACGCTCGCCCTCTTCACGCATGACAACGTCAAGCTCTTGCTGTGTCTTGGCCACGACCTCTTCAATACGCGTCGGGTGGATACGCCCATCCTTGAGCAACTTGCCAAGAGACAAGCGTGCTACTTCACGTCGCACTGGATCGTGACACGACAACGTCACCGCATCTGGCGTGTCGTCAACGATGATGTCAACGCCAGTTATCTGCTCGAACGCGCGAATGTTGCGCCCCTCACGACCGATGATGCGTCCTTTGATCTCTTCGGACGGCAATGGTACCGTTGATACCGTGACTTCGGCCACATAATCCGAGGCACAGCGTTGAATGGCCATGCTGATAATCTTGCGCGCCGTTTTGTCCGCTTCGTCTTGGGTGACACGCTCAATCTCGCGAATGCGCCGTGCCGACTCATCACGTGCCTCA
>VGPG01000008.1 GCA_016875555.1 Chloroflexota bacterium
TTTTGGTGAGGGTGATGGTCTGCCGGGGATTACCGTTGATTTGTACGGGACGGTGGCGGTGATTCAGAGCTATGGGAATGGACCTGCCACATTGATCCCGCGGGTGATTACCGCATTGGTTGCATGCAATCCCGACATTCAAGCGGTGCTTGGGAGCAAAAGTCGCGATGATGATGCCCCCAAAGAACAACGCCGCGCTGTATTGTGGGGGCGTATTCCGGAGGGTGATTTAATCGTGCAAGAGCATGCCGGTTTGCGCTTTGTAGTCGATCCACAGGTTGGCCAGAAAACGGGCCTGTTCCTTGATCATCGCGAAAATCGCCATACGCTGATGCACTATGTGCATGGTATGAGCGTGTTGAACTGTTTTTCCTATACTGGTGCATTCTCGTTGTATGCCCTCAAAGGTGGGGCTCGCAAAGTTGTGAGTGTTGATGTCGGTCAGGGTCTGGCTGCATCGGCTGACCAGAATATTGCGCTCAATCAACTGCCGACTGAGCGTCACCAATTTGTGACACAAGATTGCTTTGAGTTGCTCCAGAAAATGACCACCGATGGGCGCAAGTACGACTGCATCATTCTTGATCCGCCGAGTTTTGCTCGGACGCGTCAACAACGGGAAAGTGCCATTCAAGCCTATATGCGGTTGAATGTAATGGCCATGAAATGTGTGACACCACACGGACTATTAGTGACGGCGAGTTGTACAAGTCAAGTCAGTCCAGATGACTTTCGTAGCATGGTCGCAACCGCAGCAATTGAGGCAAACAAGAACGTGCAAATTCTCGGTGAGTTCGGTCATGCCAGTGATCACCCGGTACCAGTGCACTTTCCTGAAGGACGATATCTCAAATGCCTGATGACGCGCGTCAGTGATGTGTGGTAACACAAACGGGGCGTTGCACCTATGCAACACCCCGTTCGGTGAACGATAGACTACTCGCCAGCCTCAAGTTCGTAGGCAGTGCTCAACTGCACGTTATTGACTGCGTAGCGGTAGGAGACATACAGCGAGCCAAGCAACACGGTAAGAGCACCAAGAGTAGCACCAATGGTTAGTAGACGTCGCATGATTAACCTCCTCATGCTGAATGATTCAACCACCTACTAGACGCCATGCGCTGGTCCAAAGTTGCATGGTCACCGGTGTGCTCATCAAACACTCATGCGCTATCGCCTTTGGCGATTTGTTGCAGGCCACTGTAGCTGACCCATGCAGCCATGGTTGCTGCCACCGTGATAAACAGGGCAAAGGGGTCATCAGTGGTGATGACCATGAGTGACGGTGTACCTGTGATGAATCCTGTACTACTCATCCCGACTCCGGCAACAAGTATCCAGCGCCATGCCCAGCGTCGTGCCCATGCACGATGATTGGTACCGCCGGCCCACGTGATGATGCTTAATCCTTCGGTCAGTACAATGATAATCACGACATACAGACTGCTCACCGACAGGATGCTGAGTTGTACCACGACGCCGATGAGGAGCATCAATATATCACGAAGTAGTGCTGGGTAATGTGATAGTAGATGGCCGACTTCTTGTCGGAGTATGTGTTCTTCGACGTACGACCACCACGCGAGCGGGATTGCGATGGCCATGAAGGCGATGAGCCGGTCGCTGGTCATCATCCACGTCAGGTCAATGAGCGCGAGATACCATCCGATGCTGAGTGCTACGCCGAAGAGTCCGACGGCTTCGATGAGTGCAGTGCCGATGGTTGACCAGTTGCGCTGTTGCCCATAGGTGCGCCACAAAAGCCACACAATACCACTAGCGAGACAGAGTTGTAATGCACTCCAGAGCGTGGCTTGGTGGGGTAGGTCACTTGGAACAAGGCGACCAATTTGGGTTTGTGTGATTGTGAATGTACTGAGTATGGCTGCAACTGGCAAGGTGACGATGAGCGCCATCCAGCGTTGCCACCGCGATAATGCGTGCATGGCGTATTCCTCCATACCTATTGTACGGTATGATGATGATACACCGCCGTTCTCAGAAAGCATAGTGTATGTCACGCATCATGGTTGCAGGACATTTGTGTCTTGATCTGATTCCTGATGTTCAGATGATTCCCATCAATGATTTTGCTCGTGCGGGGCAACTCCACGAGGTTGGCCCAATGGCGATTGCCTTGGGTGGCGCAGTGGCCAATACGGGATTGGCACTCCATATTCTCGGGAGCGACGTCGGTTTAATTGGGTTATGTGGGACGGATGCCATCGGGGCGTTGGTGGTGAACCAAATTGCAGCGTATCACCCACGGCTGATTGAGACACTGGTGCGTACTGATTCGGTGGCGACGTCGTATTCGATTGTGGTGACACCTGGCGGACAAGATCGCTCGTTCTTCTACTTTCCTGGCACAACTGCGGCGCTAACCGCTCAGCACATCATGGCTACACTTGACGGTGCCACGTGGTTGCATATCGGGTATCCTCCTCTTTTGCGCGCATTAATGGTCAATGATGCAAGTCCACTGATTGACACATTGCGGTATGCACATGACTATGCGATTACCACAAGTATTGACATGGTTGTTCCTGATCCACATGCAATATCTGGCCAGTACAACTGGCTAGATCTGTTGCCACGCATACTGGCACACGTCGATGTCTTTGTACCGAGTGCGGCCGAAATTTGTGCCATGCTACGCCCCGCCGACTATGCACGCTGGGGGCATGCATGTGATCAGCACATCGATGAAGCGTATGCCCAAACGCTCTGTGCCGAGCTGATTGATATGGGCGTTGCTGTCGCCGGCATGAAGTTGGGTGTACGTGGTTTGTATCTGTGCACAGCGGGTGCCCAACGTCTCAGTCGTGCCCGATTGTCTGTAGAGCTGGCCAACCAACGGGTGTGGCAGGCGAGTTATCCGGTGGCAGTCAAGGGGACGGTGGGTGCTGGAGATGCCTGTTATGCGGGTCTGATTGCCGCCTTGATTGGGCATCAGTCGCTCCCAATCATTGCTCAAGTCGGGTGTGCGGTGGCAGCCTGTTGTGTCGAAGAAGTTGACGCCGTGCGTGGCATCCAGTCACTGGATGCCACGCGGCGACGCTTTGGGATTGAGTGGTATTGACGCTTAACTGATGGCTAAGATGATCCGTAATCCGCCAAGCAGTGCCACCGGAATGGTGTTTACGGCAATGCCGAATGTACGAGCAGATGACTCTCCTAGAATTAACACGACAATCGCCGCAACGATGAGTTGCTCATCATACCCGGTGATTTGGGCACACGCGTCAATTTGATCTTGACTAAAGCCGATTTGTATCAGCGATGCTAACGTTACCTTGGTGACATCGTTGCGATGTGTTGACAGCAATTTGGTCAACAGTGCCGCATATGACGTCTTTGTGTGCGCCGACGTATCTTCGTGTTCCATGATGGTCGAATCTTGACTAAAAAGTCGCTCGAGCAATCCCTTGTTACTGTTCGTACGTCGCGTGCGACTGTTACGTGGTGTATGTGGCTGCATCGTGGGCACTGGTGCATGGCTGTCAAGTGCATCAAAGTGTGCCGTATATGCAGGGTTTGCGAACCGATCAATTGACATACTGCGTGCTTCGCGCATAAACAATGGTGGGGATGAGTACATTATTCTGGGTGGTGCTCCTAAGCGTATGTGTGAGTTGTATGCCATCTCTTGGGCGATTTTGACCCGAATTTGTTTGTCACGTACTTTTTTGTCGCTCTCGTGGACGGCGACTGCCACAAATACGGTCTCCTCACTCATTAACCCATACTTCATAGCCCATTCCGTTTGGTATGTGCCATTGAGGTCGTTGAGATGCTGCGCGGCAATCATGCGCACCACGTCTGACTGGAGCGCCTCGATGACCGTCTGCACGGTGAGCGCATGTCGCGTCTCTTCTACGTGCCAGATGGGTTGTGCGGACCGGTCGGTGACGGTCATCTGGAGACCTTGCTCACCTGCGTACCGCACCGACTTACCATTTGTCCAGGCGACGACTGCATCGCCAAAGTCGAGCGTCGTGGTGTGTGTAGGGGTGAAGCGGATTTTGTTGATGGTACGCTCGATGGCGTCTTCGATGCGCTCATTTGGTGTCACTGATTCGCTGAATCCACCGGTGATATCGGCTAATTGCTTGAGTTCGCCATCGGTTGGTGTATAGCCGATGACGAGCGGAAAGATGCGATGGGCTTGTCGGCGTGCTCCTTTGGCAACTTCTTTGATGCCATATGCTTCGCCATCGGTCAACACGATAATTACACAGTCTTGCGTGTTGGTCGGCATCTTGAGTACGTGTTCAAGCGCTCCACCAATCTCGGTGCCCCCAAGATCTGCCTCAATGGTCTTGACCCAGTTGTTCATTTGGGCACGAATGACCGGCCCAACCCGCATCAAGCCAGGGGTCACATCAACGACATTACTACCGAACCGCGTCACTGAAATCGAGTCGCCATCGCGTAATAGCCCGAGTAGGCGCATAACCGCCTGCTGTGCTTGGCGAATCGAACTCCCACCCATGGATCCCGAGCAATCGACGAGTAACTTGATATGCATCGGAGCAACGTTCTCGAGTTGTGCTGCGGGTAAATGTACGTAACTTGCATACCAGTGCTGTCCTGCATGTGGTACGTACAAACTACAGTAGGCTTGTGCGAATTCGTTGACATGCACGACCACATCGCGATCCATGGTGGCACCGTTGATGGCTACATGACAGTCATTCCCGTGCATGGTGATTTGTGCGATGTGACTGACTACATAGATGCGCGATTGCGCGATTCCATGAAAGCGAAATACGGCACTGAACGGATACGTTGCATCCATGTTCGTGAATGGTGCTCGATTTGGTGCTATCCCCGAATCTTGTGGGTTACCGTATTGTGGGGCAATCGTGGTGGGCACGGTCACGCGTACGTGCCCATCATGAGGCATGACAAATTGACCATAGCGATAGGTGATTTTTACTTCTTCTCCACCCGGTAGATTGCCTAACTGTAACGCATAAAACGGCCCAGACCGCTCAATGATGATGGCTGTGTCACCTGTTTTGGTGGCTTCGGAGTAACGTTGTTTCCCGATATGTATAGGGAATGCTTCGCTTTTGAATGTGTTGCCACGAATCTGAATGGTAACGTCTAGGAGTGTTGCTCCGGTGACAAGCGGAAATGTGTAGGTTACTTCAAGCGCCTGATCAATCGGGTTTTGATACGTTTGGGTGATAGTCGTGATACTCAATAGTCCGACATAATCACCTTCGACGTGTACACTACGCAATGGGATGATTTGCCCATCCGATGCTTCAAATGTGGCGTGCGTGAGTGGCTCCACTTTTGTGCTCCTTTGTTTTTTAATACTTTATCGTATTTAAATTAACACGATTACGTAGTATTGTAACATATAGTCTGCATGGTGTAAAGATGCCACCATGCAGACTTCGTGGAGAGACAAGTACGTGGATGTCACAACAGAGTTAGGTCATCACAAGATGCCACACGGCATCCGCCACCAGTGCCAGCAAAAAGAGCAGGCCGAAGGTGCGGGTATGGACGAACGCATAGGGTGAGTACCAGAGTGGCCAGACGTCTTTGGGGTAATCGGCAGGTGGCTCAGTGGGACGTGGTTTGGTGAAAATCATCATGGCGGTGACAGCAGCAGGAATGGCGATAGCGACGATGGTCATCCATCCCGACACCACGCCCATGACAATTAATCCTGCCACAATGGCGTATTCGGCGACAAACAACCCGATGGCCACATACCGGGCGCCAGGATCACCAAGAATAACGGGGAGAGTGTAGATGTTGCTGGCTTTGTCTGATGGCATTTTGTCGATATGCTTGCCGAATAGCACTGTGGTCGCTGCCAGGGTTTGTGGCAGACTGATAAGCACGGCATTCCATGACCACTGCCCGGTGATGACGAAGTATCCGCCACCGACCATGAGTGGTCCCCAAACGATGAGCACTGCGACCTCACCCATGCCGATGTACTTGAGTGGCCAGGTATAGAAGATGACGAATACGGCACCAGCCAGCAACAAATAGAAAGCAACTTCGCCGCGAAGCCACACGAGATATGCGCCGGGAATGAGTGCGATGAGGCCGGTGACGGCGACATACAACAATAACCCGCGTTGATTGAGTAATCCATGGACAAGCGGTTGTGGGCCGTATTGGGCGCGGAAGTAGTTGTTGTGATCGACACCAGTACGATAATCAATCAAATCATTGAGGAGGTTGTTGGTGGCATGTGCCATGGTTAAGCCGACGAACAAACAGAGCCACAACACCCAATCAAACATGCCGTCACGCCAGGCCCATAACCCAGCAATTGTTGCTGATGTGCCAGTCATGACGAGCACAGCGGCCCGCGATGCAATGAGCCAGCGTGAGATGATGTCGAGCGATTGCCACTCCTCGGGGCTTAGTCGAGGAATTGTACGTAGTGCCTTGCCCCACATTGCCAACATGTGCGCCTCCTGAGTTGATTGCATTCGGATGCGCAAATAATATCATGTTCTTGGTAAAAAATATATCGTGCCAGGTTTTTTGAGAATGATGCTGAACGATATGCGCATTAATCACAATTTGGTACGTGGATGATATCGCAACGGTAGATGTCATTGCCGATGCCGTATGTCACCATCAGGACGAGGGTGAGTAATCCGAGTCCGCCAATCATACGCACAATAGACCACGGTGATGCCCTACGCATTGGTAGGATGATGCGCACTGCGCCGTATGCGGCCCACATGAGACTTAGACCTAACACCACAAGTTCGCCGAGACTCGTATGCCCGGTTGGTCGCATCCATCCGAGCATGGGCTGGATTTGTTGGCTGACGATGGTGTTGAGCACCAAAAACGGCAGGATGCTGAGCAGAAGAATCTGTCCATAATGTCGCAGTTGGTACATTCGTGTATCGCTTTCACTATACGGTAGATACATGGTACAGCACATAATGGTACAATTCTTTTTTGTGATGATTTACACAAAGGTGTAATGATGCAAAAACGCTATTGGCGACTCTATTTGAGTTTATTGGGAATTGTCACCCATATTTTTTTCTTTGATATTGTGGCGGGGCGTTGGTTTGCCGGGAGCGCAGTGCGTCGGTGGATTCGTTTGGCGCAGGGTTTTCGGCAGTTGGCGATTGATCTGGGTGGTGTACCAATCAAGTTAGGGCAGTTTTTGAGTGTGCGGGTTGACGTGTTGCCGAGTGCGGTTACGGCAGCCTTAGCTGATTTGCGCGATCATGTTCCGCCGGTGCCGTTTTCGCAGGTCGAGCCGATACTGACCGAGGCCTGGCAAGTGCCGTATCAAGAGCGACTCCAAGCACTTGATACGGCTCCAGTGGCGGCCGCCTCGTTGGGGCAGGTCTACAAAGGGGTCAGGCACGATGGCCGGGTTGTGGCAGTCAAAGTGTTGCGGCCGAACATCCATCAAATCATCGAGACGGATTTGGCGGCCGTGCAGGCGATTGTGCGCCTCATCAAGGATTATCCGTTGATTCGACGTCGGGCTGATTTGCAACGGTTGTTTGATGAGTTTGCGGTGGTGTTGCGTCAAGAGCTCGATTATCGCCAAGAGGCCTTGAATAATCAGCGGTTGAGTCACGTATTGCGCAATGACCCGCGCGTAGCGTTACCCGTGATCCATCCTGATTTGAGCACAGCGCAGGTGATGGTGATGGATTGGGTCAATGGGATAGCGCCCGATCAGCGGGCAGCGCTTGATGCGGCGGGAGTTGATCGGCCAGCGTTGGCCAAGGCCTTGCTCGAAATCTTCTTTACGCAGTGCTTCGAGGCGGGTACGTTCCATGCCGACCCACACCCGGGCAACATGTTGATTGAGCCCAAGGGTGATGGCCGTTGGGTGTTGCATCTGCTTGATTTGGGGGCGGTGGCGTATGTGCCGGCTAGCTTGTTGGCGCATTTGCGGTCGGGCGTGGTGGCGCTGGTGGGCAATGACATCCCCGGGATTATGGCCGAGCTCGATGCACTGGACATGCTGTTGCCCGATGCGGATCGCGATGAGATCCAACGAGTGTTACGCCAGGTGTTAGCCGAGGTGAGTAGTCGGTCGATGAGCGACATGCGCACCATCGACTTTGTGGGTCTAGCGAGTGATTCGCGCGAATTACTGGTATCGTTGCCCTTTCAGATACCGCAGAACGTGATATATCTTGGGCGAGCGTTGAGTTTGCTTAGTGGTGTGGTAACGATGGTCGATCCACAGATTAATGTGATTGAGACGGCACGGCCGTTGGCGCGACGGTGGACGCAACAAAATCAACAATCATTGATTGACGAGGTGGTGCGGATTGGCCGGTTGTTGGTCGGATTGCCGACACGTGTTGATCGGATTATTGGCCAGCTCGAGCAAGGGAGTGTGGGCATGCATGCGCCACAACTTGAGCGCCAATTACGCCGACTCGAGGCAGCCCAGCAGCGGCGCGATTGGATGTTGATTGGTCTACTTGTTGTATTAATTGTGAGCTTGTGGGTGCGCTAGTATGTGAATTCGTTGACACTCGCTTGAATGACGTTTAAGATGAACGCAACGATATATCCATTGAAAGGGTCGTTGTGAAGCGTTTTCGCCTTTGGATTGGGATAATCATCAGCATTGTATGTCTTTATATTGCCTTTCAAGGCTTGCATTTTGGTGATTTTTGGCAAGTCATTCAGTCGGTCAACTACTGGTGGATTATCCCCTCAGTGATGGTATACACGCTTGCAGTCGTGATTCGCACATGGCGTTGGCGCTCCATGTTACGCCCGATTGCTGATGTGCCGCTCCGCCGGCTGTGGCCAGTTGTCGTGATTGGGTACATGGGCAATAACGTGTATCCAGCCCGAGCAGGCGAGGTATTGCGTTCATATGTGTTGCGTCGCCGCGAAGGAATCTCGATGAGTGCCTCGTTGGCTACCGTGGTACTTGAGCGATTATTCGATGGGTTGATCATGTTGTTGTTTGTCTTTGTGACCTTGCCGTTTGCACCACTTTCACCGTTATACAATCAGATTGTGACGATATTTAGCATTGTGTTTGCGGCCGCTCTCATCTTCTTTTTGGTGTTGGCGTCACGTCCTGCGCTGTTGATGAAGGTGTGGAACTGGGCAGCGACGCGCATCTTACCAGCGCGCATCGCCAGCAAGGGTGAGGAGATTGTCACCAAGTTTGTCAGTGGACTCCAATCACTCAAAAGCCCCCGTGAGATGTTGATTATTTTTGCGTCATCGGCGTTGATTTGGTTGACTGAGACGGGCAAGTATTGGGTGATTATGCAGGGTTTTCCGTTCCACGTTGATTTTACGGTGCTGATGTTAATGACGGCAGTGGTCAACTTGGCGACCACACTCCCGTCAACGCCGGGGTATGCTGGTACATTCGATGTGCCTGGCATCTTGATTTTGCAGAGTTATGGAGTCGCACAAGCGATTGCCACCGGGTACACGTTGGTGCTCCACGTAGCGTTATGGTTGCCGATTACTGCACTCGGGGCGTGGTACATGCTCCGCGATCACATGGGTTGGGATGATTTTGATCGGGCTGTTGCGGCACGTCAGGGAGAGGTGTAATCATGCGTATTTTGATTGTAGGCGCCGGATTTGCCGGTCTTACGGCTGCTCGCAATCTGATCAAAGCCGGTCATCATGTCACTATTTGTGAGGCGGCCCCTCACGCTGGAGGTCTGGCATCAGGCTTCAAAGGGAGTGACACGTGGGAGTGGCCGCTTGAGCGCTTTTATCATCACTTATTCGAGACAGATGCCGATATTCGTGCGTTGATTGACGAAATCGGGCAGAGCCATAAGCTCTTCTTCGAAGCACCGCGTACGGTGCAGTGGTGGCGCGATCGTACCTGGGCGGTGGATAGCCCAGTCAAGGTGTTGCAGTTGCCATTAATGCCTTTTTTCGACCGTGTGCGCTTCGGGTTTGCGATTGCCTGGCTCAAGTATCTCGTACGTGACTGGCGCCCACTCGAGCGCGAGACGGCCATGCAGTGGTGTCAACGGGTGATGGGCAATCGCGCCTATCGCTCGATGATCGAGCCGTTGTTGCGGGGCAAGTTTGGCCCATACGCCGAGCAGGTCAACATGGCCTGGTTGTGGTCACGCTTTAAGGCGCGGAGTTTTAAACTAGGCTATTATCATGGGGGATTTCAAGCCTTAGCAGATGATTTAGTTGCCGATTTACACGCCAAAGGCGCCAAGTTTTACTTTAATCGTCCACTCACGTCATTGACCTATGACGGCAACAACTGGTTTGCCACAGCCGCAAACGGCGAGTTGATTACCTGCGATCGGGTCCTGGTGACGAGTGGTCCTGAGATGCTGAAGCGCATGGTACCGGCATTGCCGCCTGCGTACACGGCAGGATTAACCAAGCTTAATTCACTGGGGGCCATGGTGATTACCATGGCGTTGCGTCAGCCGCTGACGACCGGTGATTACTGGATCAATACACCCAAACCCGAGTTCCCGATGCTGGCCATGGTCGAGCATACGCACTTTGTGGATAGTACGCGCTACGGCGGCGACCATATCATCTATTGTGGTGACTATGTCACGGTTGATCACGAGTATATGACGATGGATCGGGATGCGATTATTGCCCGATTTATCCCGGCCATGCAACGGATCAACCCGGCCTTTGATGCGAGTTGGATTCGTGATGCGTGGGTGCACCGTGAGCGCTATGCGCAACCGGTGGCGCCAGTCAATCACAGCCAAAATATTCCACCTATCAAGACGCCATTGGCGGGGTTGTACTGGGCAAGCATGAGTCATGTCTACCCGTGGGACCGTGGCACCAACTTTGCGGTTGAGGTCGGTATGCAGGCGGCGCAGACGATTTTGGCTGATACCAAACCAATTAAATAAATGTGCGGATGCCGCGGAGTGGTGCGCCACTCCGCGGTTTTTTGTCGGCATGGGGGCGAATCTCCCGTATAATTGCGGTAATTCAATCGATGAATCATAGTGAGAGGGGTCAACGATGACTGAGCGTTTTTTATTGACCGGCGCCTTGGGTTGTATCGGCTCGTGGGTAGCCTATAATTTGGTCAAAGAGGGCAAGCCACCGGTTATTCTTGATATTGGCGGCGAGCCCAAACGCTTGAAGCAGCTGATGACCGATGCCGAGTTGGCCCAAATCACCTTTGTGAATGGCGATGTGACTGATTTGGCGACAGTCGAGCGCACGCTTGATGAGCACGGCATTACGCATATCATCCACTTGGCGGCGCTCCAAGTGCCGTTTTGTCGGGCTAATCCACCACTCGGGGCACATGTGAATGTGGTTGGCACAGTCAACATGTTTGAGGCTGCCAACCGGCGCAAAGACCGCATCAACAAGATTGTCTATGCCTCGTCGGTGGCGGTGTATGATGCAGCTGACGGCGATGCCAGTGGCAATGTGAGCCACGGCATGGTCGGCCACCCCACGACATTGTACGGCGTGTATAAGCAGGCCAACGAGGGGACTGCGCGGGTCTACTGGCACGAGCAGAAGTTCCCCAGCATCGGTTTGCGCCCGTACATCGTCTATGGCACAGGCCGCGACCAAGGGATGACGTCGACGCCCACCAAGGCGATGTTTGCCGCCGCGGTCGATCAACCGTTCCATATCCCATTTGGTGGGCGCGCTGATTATCACTATGCTGACGACGTCGCCAAGACGTTTATTGCCTGTGCCCGCATACCATTTGCCGGCGCAGAGATTTTTAATTTGCGCGGGAGCATTGCCACGATGCCCCAAATGATTGCGGCCATCGAGGCTGAGGCCCCAAGTGTCGCGGGCAAGATTACCTACACCGAGCAGTCTCTGCCGTTCCCCGATGAATACGAGGCCGCCCAACTCGAGGCCTTGATTGGCACGTTGCCACATACGCCGCTGGAGCAGGCGGTGCGTGATACGATTCGCCGTTATCGTGATTTGACGGCGCGCGGCGTGCTCGCCAGCGATGCATTGTTGGCGTAGAGATGCGCAAAAGCGGAGATTGGTGCACCAGTCTCCGCTCAATTATTTCAAATCTGTTTTGAATATTCAAATGAATTTGAAATAATTTGAGTGCATGGTATGGCAGAAAGAGGCAGTCATGGAGTATCGCACACTGGGCAATACCGGCATCTCGGTGTCGGCATTGAGCATGGGCGCATCATCGTTGGGTGGCGTCTTTCAGGCGATTGACGAGCACGAGGGTATTCGTGCGGTGCATGTGGCGCTTGATGCGGGCGTCAACCATTTTGATGTGGCGCCGGCGTATGGGGCGACGGTCGCCGAGACGGTGCTCGGGCGCGCGTTACACGGCGTGGCGCGCGATCGCTATGTGCTGTCGACCAAGGTGGGGCAATACGACAAGTACGGTGTGGACTTTAGTGCGACTGGGGTGCGTGCCAAGCTGCACGAGAGCATGCAACGGTTGGGGGTTGAATACCTCGACATCGTCTATTGTCATGATATCGAATATGTCGACATTGACATGGTCATCAACGAGACATTGCCGGCATTGCGCCAAGCACAGCGCGAGGGATTGATCCGGCAGGTAGGGATAAGTGGCTACCCGCTGGCGATTTATCCACGCGTGCTGGCAGTGTGCGATCTTGATGTGGTGCTGTCGTATTGTCATTTGATGATTGGCAACACGCGATTACTTGATTTGATTCCCCAATTTGAATCACACGGATTGGGTATAGTGAATGCGGCGCCGTTGGGCATGGGGTTGTTGACGCGCCA
Organism: Chloroflexota bacterium; assembly: GCA_016875555.1. Taxonomy (GTDB): domain Bacteria; phylum Chloroflexota; class Chloroflexia; order Chloroflexales; family Roseiflexaceae; genus UBA965. Next base: position 12,721 of record VGPG01000008.1, read on the forward strand.
AGGGCCACCGGCGTGGCACCCAGCCCCGGCGCATATCAAGGCGTGCTATGCCGAGGCAGCGGCGTTTTGTGCGGCGCATGGCGTTGATATCGCCCAACTGGCAATCCAGTATAGTGTGGCGCATCCACAGGTAGCGACGACGCTGGTGAGTACCGCCTCGCCGGCGCATATTACGGCCAATCTAGCGTGGCTTGCACAACCGATTGATACGCAGATGCTGGCCGAAGTGATGACGATGCTGGCGCCGGTGAGCAGCGAGAGTTGGCAGACGGGGCGCCCTGAGAACAATTGAGCAAGGAGCATACGATGACGCCTGAACACATCCCACACCCACCGATTACTGATCGCCAAACGTGGACCGAGGCCCGGCAGGCGTTGTTGGCTACCGAAAAAGCCTTGACGCGCGAGTGGGATCGAGTCAATGCGTTGCGCCGGCGTTTGCCGATGGTGTCGGTAGAGAATTACCAGTTTGAGGGGCCAGATGGGGCGTTGCGTTTGCGCGATGTCTTTGCGGGGCAGCGTCAGCTGATTATCTATCACTTCATGTTTGGACCGGATTGGGATGCGGGGTGTCCGGTGTGTACACACTACATGAATGAATTGTGCGATTTGTCGAATTTGGCAACGCGCGACACGACGTTTGCGATTGTGGCACGGGCACCGATTACCAAAATCATGGCGCACAAAGCGGCTACGGGCATTCGCTTTCCGTTTTATTCGTCGTATGGGAGTCAGTTTAATTATGACTTCAATGTGTCGGATGAGCGCGGTGAGGGGCAAGGTGTGAGTGTCTTCTTTCGGATTGATGATCAGGTCTATCACACCTATAGTGCGTACCAACGCGGCGTCGAGGGGTTGACGAGCTGGGATGCGTTTTTGGATATCACGCCGTATGGCCGCCAACAGGATTTCGAAGATTCACCGCCAGGATGGCCACAACGCCCGACATATGGTGCATGAGTTAACAGAATATTGAGAAAAACGTGTTATTCTGGGCGTGATAACAACCGCATGCGGAGAAATATATGACGCGCACCATTGTAGTACTTGAAGGTGACCAAACTGGTCAAGAACTGCTCGAAGAAGGATTGCGAGTAATTGATCCAGCGGTGACAGGCGTGCAGGTCACGCTAGAACGCTATGATTTAAGTCTTGAAAATCGCCGGGCCACCAAGAATGAGATTGTCAATCAGGCTGCGGCTGCGATGCTGAAGTCAGGGTTGGGGCTCAAGGCGGCCACGATTACCCCAGAGATTAAGGGTGATGTAGGTAGCCCAAATGCCATTCTGCGCGAAAAAGTCGATGGTACCGTGATTGTGCGTACGGGTCGACGTATCCCCGGTGTGCGCACGGTGGCTGGCGCCTACGCCCCAATTGCCGTGATTCGTATGGCCGTGGGCGACGCCTATGGCGCCAAGGAATGGCGTGAGGGCGAGGGCGATAACGAGGTGGCGTATCGTACCGAGATGATTACCCGTGGTCATTGTCGGAGTGTGGCTGAGTATGCCTTTAAGTATGCCGAAAAAATCGGAGCCAAGGTCTTTGGTGGGCCAAAGTACACCGTTAGCCCGGTCTATGAGGGGATGCTTAAAGAAGAGATGGATGCCGCAGCCAAGCGCCACCCGGCGATTCGCTATGAGCCACAGTTGATTGATGCTACCTATGCACTGTTGTTGGCTGGTCATGGTGATGCCATGGTCATCCCGGCACTTAATCGTGATGGTGATTGTTTGAGTGACATGGTCTTGCAGATGTTCGGGTCGATTGCTGGGAGCGAGTCACTCTTGATTGGCTTCGATGCGCAGTGGGGGCCACGCGTGGTGATGGCCGAGGCACCCCACGGCACGGCGCCGGCGTTGTTCGGCAAAAACATCGCCAACCCGATGGCCATGATTCTGGCTGGGGCGTCACTCTTGAGCTACTGTGGCAGTGATGGCGTGTTGGCTGCGCGTGCTATCCAAGAATCAGTGTTCGAGGCCGTCTATGACGGCATATGTACGGCCGATCTCCAAGGACATGCGACTACGACAGAGTTCACTGACGAAGTCATCAAACGCGTGCATAAGAAAATCGAAGTGTGGGGCTCATTGGACCGATAGGTGTGTACGCTCTGCCGGGTAGTACGTCTCGTACTACCCGGTTTTTGTGTAGTATGGCTAGCTGATTCTTGAACAAAAAATTATGGCATGTGCGTTTTTATTGGTAAAGTATTGTGTATTTTGTGGTAATGAACATGACATGTTGTGTGTGACCCCTCCGTGCGCTTGGGCTTTTTCTATCATCATTCTGATGCGTTAGTGGTGTTGTAATCGGGTGCGTTTACATCTTTTTGATGACAATACAATCTGCAAAAATTACATTACTATAACAGATAGTATTGTAAGCAAAACGCAATCAATTTGAGTCATTAAAACAAATTGTGCAATGGTATACTGCTGGTACAACGGTATTGCTATGATATGTAGTAAAAACTGAGAGGAACAGATAGGCATGCGTACAGATGGAATCATCGGATGGTATGTGCTGATGATAGGACTGGCGCTGGTTATTGGATACACGCCGGTGCGTGCCGAGGATCGCGTTGTGCCGACGTCGGCGATTGTGCCTCCTACGCATACTGCGACGGTTGTTTCGGCCACAAACACGATTATTGCGCCGACCAGCACTACCACGCCCAGTGGGAACGTGAGTGGGACACAGACGGCGGTCGTGGTGGCAACGCAGACGGCGGCGGTGAATCAGAGTGCGACGGCGACGTTGACACCGGGTGCCAGTGCGACGGCGGTGGTTGCGACGAGTACCGTCAAGCCGACACAGACACAGCCAGGGAAGTTGCCACCGACGGGCATTACGGATGGCATCGAGGTATGGCAGAATCAGCCGTTAATCGTGGTCATGATCGTGACCGGAGTCCTCGGTCTTGCATTTTTGTTTTATGGGCAGCGGCACTAGCGGATCTGAACGTCACGTAACCACGTCTTGTAGAGATGATTAACAAAGAATGGTGTTTGGGTAGATGGCCAAAAAGATGATGCAACAGGTGTTACAGCGTATCCGGGTGCTACGGAGTGTACGGATACGTCAGTCGCGGGTATCTGCAGCGGTACCGGTGCGCCAGCGTCATCAGCGGGTCATGCGCCTGTTGAGTGGGCCAGTGTTGTTATTGACGATGATGACCTTTTTGTATGTGTTCGGTGTATCGTCATCAATAGAATTGGGGCAACTCCTCGAAAGTGTGGCAGTGCCACAGCATGTAAATGCAGATAGTACGCAGATGCAACCGGTTGTTGAAGCCCCGACGGTGCCGGCAATCGCAACCATCCCAGTCGTGATGATGACGGCAACGCCAGCACCAATTGTACCGACGGCGCAACCAGCGCCGGTGGTGGTTCAGTCAGGGCGGATATCGTCAATTCGGATTCCTGCAATCAGTGTTGATAGTCGAGTTATCGAGGTCGGCTGGGAGCGCGTGTTAAATGTGGCGGGTGAATCTGAGTTGGTATGGCAGGTGGCAAAATTTGCGGTCGGTCACCATTTTACGTCGGCTGCTCCTGGAGATGCCGATAATATTGTGTTGAGTGCCCATGTGGGTGGATACGGGCGCATTTTTGCTCGGCTCAATGAGCTCCGTCCGAATGATGAAATCGTGCTTGTGCGTAATAATCAGGCATATGTGTATCAGGTACACGAGAGTATCTATGTCAATGAGGCAAATGCAACCGAAAGCGAGCAAATTGCCAATTTGAGTTATATCAATGCAACCGGTCGTGAGATGGTAACACTTGTGACGTGTTGGCCGCCGAGTGGTCCTGATCGATTCAGCCAACGGCTGATTGTGCGGGCATGGCCAGTAGGGAGTGCACATGAATAAGCAACGATATCTGCAACTTGTGATGGGCGTGTTGTTGTGTGTCATGAGTGTGGTAGTCCCACCAGCGCGCGTTTCGGCGAACAACGCAGATGTCGTCATCCAAACGCCGCGTTCGGGTGGTGTGAATATTACGTGGTCGCCACCGGCGACCGATCACAATCTTGAGTTGTTGTTTGTGGTGGCGAGTGGCAAGACGCCAACGCTCACGGTTTTGGCACAGACGCAGACCATTGACACGAATAATCTGCCCATTGTAGATGATCATGCAGGGCTGACGAATAGTGCGGTGAAGCTAGGCCAAATTGTACAGGCGCGTGGTCAATCGTTGGTAGGAATAATCATCCAGCCACGCTTTTATGATGCACTTGGCATACCACAGCGATTGACGCAGGTGTCATTTAATGTCAGTGATGTGACCTACATCAGCGATGTACAGTCGCTGACCAATGCGCGGCCATTTTTGCGACAGGGTATTGCACCACGGCAGTACCAGGCCAACGAATGGCGTGTGGTCGCTGGTTCGGGGTGGCAACGCATCCGAGGGAGTGACTTGATTGCTGCCGGGTTACCGGTGCGGAATCGCTTTCTGAACAAGCTGGAGTTGCACCGTGGCAATCAGCTCATCCCCTTGTTATTGACAGGGTTGGATGATGCGCGCATCGATACTGCTGACGAGATTGTCTTTTTTGCACCACCGGTGACCAGTCGATGGCAGGCAACGCAAACCATGTGGTTGCGATTCGGCAATGGTGCAGGGCGAATCGCCACCAGAGTTATTCCACCAGTCAAAGTAACGGCAACTACGACCGCGTGGGAGATTGCACAGGTGCGTCAACCAAATCTCTACGAACCAACGGTAGCTGGTCAGAACGGTGAGTACTGGTTCAGTCAGCGACTGCGACTCGATGCATCCATGGAGAGCGAATCAATTACCCTTCAGCCGAGCTGGAAAGCACCGGTGGCGCGTGGGGCACAGGTACGTGCAACAGTACAAGGACACGCACAAGAAGATACGGCAGGGCCACACGTATTGTCGTTGAACGGTGTTACGACGACGTGGGAGGGTGTGGGTGCATGGCAACAGACGCTAGAGGATCGAGGCACATCAAGTGTGCTGGCACTTCGTAGTGACGGCATCAGTGAGATATTGATTGACTCAGTGGAGTATGCGCGCTCCGCCTCCATTATTGTGAATGTGCCGTACGAAATCGCGACACCGGGGTGGTATCGCCCGTCGGTAGCGGTTAACTCGACACATCGCGTGTTTGATATAACCAATCCGCTAGCGCCAGTATTGATTCGTAACGCCTTTCAGCCAGGGTTATTTGATACTACCGAGGTAAATCGGCGCGTGATGATTCTTGCACCGAATAACTATAGTGTTGCACGCATCACGCGATTGGTGAATCCGGTATGGAGTACGACTGGCGCTGACGCGGTGTATATTGCACCGGCAGCACTCCTGCCGGCACTGAAACCGCTGATCGACTACCGGAACAGCCAAGGTGTGGCGACCGTAGCCATCGATGTGCAGACGATTTATGATGGCTGGAATAACGGTGATATGAGTCCGCAGGCAATCCGGTCGTTCTTGCAGTTTGTGGCGCATCGTTGGCAAAAAGTCCCTCATACCGTCGTGTTAGTAGGAGATGGTACGGTTGACCCACTCAACTACACCAAAAGCGGCGTGGCGAACGTGAACCATATTCCGCCATATTTAGCGGAGGTAGACTCGTACATGGGCGAGAGTGCGTGTGAGAGTTGTTTTGTGCGGCTTGATGGCACGAATCCGCTGAACGATGCGGCACCAGATATGGTCATTGGGCGCATATCGGTGCGTACTGCTACCGAATTAACTGATTACATCAACAAAGTTAAGCGTTACGAGGCTCAACCGATTATTCGCTGGACGAATCAGCACGTGATTGCGTCGGACAATCCAGATAGTGGTGGGGATTTTCCGTACTTTGCTCAGATGATTCAACGGAGTGCACACTTGAGTGGTCTGCGTGCGCAGTTGTACTTTTATGATCCGTTATCAACGTCGAAATATACAGGACCGCGTATACAGAGTGCAACCACACTACGGACGCAGTTTTTGCAGGCCATTAATACTGGTGCAGGGTTAGTGACGTATATAGGGCATGCAAATCACTATCAATGGGCGTCGACGGATTTTTTGGTGAGTCAGCCGTATCTCATGAATATTTGGGATGTGGATGGTCTGACGAACGGGAATATGACGCCGATTATGGTGAGTATGGCGTGTTTAAGTAGTGCGTTCCAGCGTGAATCATCAATCGGCCAGACCATTGACGAGCGCTTGGTGTTCAAGAGTAGTGGTGGTGCGATTGCAACGTGGGGCTCAGCAGGTATGGAAGTAGCCTCAGGTCACAATCAGATGTTTTACAACTTTTATCGCGTATTGCGGGATGGGAATCAACCATTGCGTACGTTGGGCGCTGCCACATTTGTGGGGAGCGTCTATTTGGCGGCTAGTTCAACGTGTTGTGCTAATGTGATATCTGCGTATACGTTGATTGGTGATCCATTGGTACGCCCGCGTATTACGACGACCACAGGACGCAGTGGCGAGTTTGTGGATGACGAGATTGGCGCGCGACCGGAGGTCACCCCCGAGCAGACGGATGGCGCAGTAGTTGATGTGCAACTCGTCGATCAGCGATTGCTCCCGACACCTGCGGCACTCCCGCCACAGCCATAGTTCAGCGCTCTTGGCTATGGTATGCCCCTGGTCACGACTGCGTTTCACCGGCCAGGGCCACCACTTCGGCTGTGCGTAGCGCTTTTTGTTGAAAGACGTCGGTGTGGATGTGTCGTAGCATGAAGACCGAGATAATCAGCAGTCCCATCTCGATGGCAAAGACGATGGCATAGCCACCGACCGTGCTCCCAAGCCCATAGACGACCACATCGCGAATGACGCCACTCAGCACGGTACCACCGAGGCGTGCGAGTGCGTCTGCGACACCCCATGCCCCAATAAATACACCTACTTGCCCGGTAATGGTCATATCAAACATCAAGGCCAGATTGGTGGCGGTTGAAATACCGGCGCCGAATCCGAATACCATCAACCCAGGGATGAGGAGCTCAACAGAATGAAGGAGACCTGCACTGATAATCGTGGCTAATCCGCTGGCGGCGATAATTGCACCGGCTCCAGCGGTCGGCTTGAGGCCGAAGCGATTGCTGAGGAAGCTCGTAATGAGAAGTGCAATTAAGAATGCGATGCCCCAAAACGACGTGTAGCGCGTGGTCTCGGCAGGTGGTACCCCGAAGACATCTGCGGCGTATGGTTCGAGGAGTACATCCTGACCGAGAATGGCAATCAGCAGGACGATCAAGTAGATGAAGAAATACTTGGCCTGAGGGTTCTGGCTCATCAGTTGCCAGGTTGCACGCATGCCGAGTTTGTGTTCAACAATGACTTCGTGGTGGCGTGGTTCAAGCCCAATCACCCCAATCAGACCGATGCCGAGTGCAATTCCAGTAATCGCATAAAAGGCAGTGATTAGGCGTTCGTGCGTATAGGGATCAATACTCCGCGCAAAGAGAATTCCGCCAATAATCATGCTGAGAATGAGCGAGAACCACATGATGCCGACAACCTTGGTGCGTTGTCCGGGTCCAGACAATTCGGTTGCCAGCGATAGATATGACACGGTGGCAAAGTTGAAACCGAGGCCCCAGGCACCGAATGCCACAAACCCCAGTGCAATGCCCCACCACACGCCGTCGTGGATGGCAAAGGCGGCATGCGGTGCGAGTGCTGCACCGCCCGCACACAATGCAATACCGATGATGATATAGGGACTGCGACGCCACCCCCAGAGTGGTGCACGTTCGCTGAGTGCACCAATCCACATCTGCATGGGCGAGAAGAGATACGGGACGGCGATAAGCAGGGCTACGAGCGATGCTGGAATTTTGAGCTCGCTAATCATGATGCGATTGAGCGTGCTGTCAATTGGCAAGAGTGTGAGTGCAACTGCAATGTGTACGGCACTGAGACGGATGATTTGACTGATACGCATAGCCATGTGTGCTCCAATAGGCACAATTCTGAAGAGCATTGTACAATAATCTCCTCATTCAGTGTAGAGCAAAATGGCGTTTTTGGTCATTCTAATGCCAAAGTCTGACCGACCGGTCAGTCATCTGGCATGCACATCACCGTATGCGTATCTGGCATAGCACTGTAGTTAGCGCACGAATATCCCCGGGCGGTGGTAGGTCGTTCCGTCAATCGTAACATCAATCATTGGCCAGGTACCGGTACTGGTAATGGACTCGGCACCACTGGATGTCAGGATCATGGTGTCTTCGGTTTTGGTACCTGTGATACTCGGATTCCACGCAAATGCCTGGCCGATGGCGATCTGGTGGGTGCTATCGTGGCGAGCTTGAATTTCACGATTTTCGTAGGCCGTGATGCCACCTTGATGATGCAAGTACCATTCGTCGGCATAGCCGAGGCGTGCGTATGCGGTGCATATATCAGCAAACGCAGCGCCGAGCGTGCGCCCGGGTTGACTGGCATGCCAGGCGTGGGCATCGACGGCTGCACAGGCCTCGGTACGGCGAATCTGGTCATCCGAAAGCGCACCAAAGGCCACAATGCGTGTGGCCGAGACGATGAGCCCATGTTTGCGTGCACAGACGACGAGCATGGCAATTTGGTTGACCCGTTGTTGGGTGGGAGCGGGGTGACGATAGGCGCGTAATCGTGCATCTGCGGCAATCAATGCAACAACTGGCGTTGCACCGGCGGCGTAGATATGGGCCGAGAGGATACCAGCAATTTCCATTTCGGACATGCCGGGGCGCACCATGCGTGCGGCGTTTTCGAGGGCATGGCCAGTTGCGAGCCCATGTTCGCGAAAGCGTTGTTGTTCGGCCTCGGTAAGTTCGACGCGTAGGGCAGTAAGTGGGCCAGCCAGATTGTGTGGTGTGCCGGCGATGTCACTCCCCCACTGACCTGCACCACAGAGTTGATCGACCAAGGTATCGCGTGCAGTCGGCTCAAACCAATTGAATTCAAGTGGAGTCAAGGGGAAATCTGCGGCGACTTCGGCCTGCATGCGTGGCATTTCGATTTTGTTGGCGATGAGGTAGTCGCCGCGTGTGGTACAAAGGATGCTCGCCACGGCCGTTTCGCTGTTGATGCCGACATGGGCCTGCCCACCACAGCTCATCCAACTGATATTTGCGCATCGGGTTAGGAGAATGCCATTGAGACCATGCTGTTCGAGCAGTGTGGCGATGCGTGCACGTTTGATGGACCATTCAACCTGTTGTGACATCGTGTACCTCATTGGCTTTCGGGTGAATGTATATAGCACCATGATAATAGAAAACCGGGAGTCGTATGCACGACTCCCGGTTCCGATTGGTGGAGCAATGGGGGATCGAACCCCAGACCTCAACACTGCCAGCGTTGCGCTCTCCCAGCTGAGCTATTGCCCCATGGTATGAATTTGGTGGAGGTGAGGAGGCTCGAACTCCTGGCCTCGACAGTGCGATTGTCGCGCTCTCCCAGCTGAGCTACACCCCCGAAATCACCTAATCCGTAGTATACGATGCGGACATGCGCTTGTCAAATGGTATTTTGGACATGTACCACCCTACCGAAGACCGTGCTTCGATAGGGTGGTACATGTCGTCGTAGTGTAGGCTAGATGTCGAGGTTTTTGACCTCTGGGGCATGCGTTTGGATGAAGCGTTTGCGCGGTGGTACCAGATCACCCATGAGCATGGTGAAGGTCTCTTCGGCGGCGACGGCGTCGTCCATGGTGACTTGAAGGATGACACGGTTGCCGGGATTCATGGTGGTATCCCACAATTGTTCGGCGTTCATCTCGCCGAGGCCTTTGTAGCGCTGAATCTCGACGCGGTTGCGCTCGCTCGGGGTCATCGTGGCGATGAAGGCGTCGCGCTCGGCGTCACTAAACACATAGCGCTCGTTTTTGCCGGAACGCACGCGATAGAGTGGCGGTTGGGCAATATACAGGTTACCGTTGGTGATGAGCGGGCGCATATAGCGGAAGAAGAACGTCAGTAAGAGCGTGCGGATGTGACTGCCGTCGACGTCGGCGTCGCTCATCAAGAAGACGCGGTGGTAGCGGATTTTGCTGACATCGAATTGGTCGCCGATGCTCCCGCCGATGGCGGTAATCAGCGAGCGCACTTCGTTGTTTGAGAGCATGCGGTCGAGGCGGCTTTTTTCGACGTTGAGGATCTTGCCACGCAAGGGCAGAATAGCCTGGAAGCGGCGATCGCGGCCTTGCTTGGCGCTGCCACCGGCGCTATCACCCTCGACGATGAAGAGTTCACAATTGGCCGGGTTGTTGTCGGAGCAGTCGGCCAGCTTGCCGGGGAGCGAGAAGCCTTCGAGGGCTCCTTTGCGGGCGGTCTCGCGTACCTTCTGGACGGCGAGGCGCGTGCGGGCTGCGGAGACACACTTTTCGATGATGCGCTTGGCGTCGGCTGGATTCTCCTCGAGCCACATTTGCCAGGCATCGCCGAACACAGTATTGACGGCGGTGGCCGCAATCGGGCTAACCAGCTTTTCTTTGGTTTGGGAGCTGAATTGCGGATCGCGCAACTTGACGCTAATCACGGCGGTGAGACCCTCGCGGACGTCGTCGCCGGTCAGATTGCTGTCGTTGTCTTTGAGCAAGCCCTTGCCGCGTGCATAGCTGTTGATGACGCGTGTAAGAGCGTTGCGGAATCCCGTGACATGCGCACCGCCGTCGGTATTGTTGATGTTGTTGGCGAATGAGTAGATGGAGTCGGTGTCATATGACTCGGTATACTGCAACGAAATCTCGACAGCGACGTCGTCGGCGGTGCGATCAACGTAGAATGGGTTTTTGTGGAGGGTGGCCCGGTCTTTGTTGAGGTGCCGTACATATGAACCAATGCCACCCTCAAAGTAGAAGTTGAGTTCGTTGTCGTCGCGCTCATCCACAAAACGGAAGCGCAAGCCCTTGTTGAGATACGACATCTCGCGGAAGCGTTGAGCCAGCGTGCGGAAGTTGTAGTCGAGTGTTTGGATGATCGTCGCATCCGGCATAAAGGTGGTCTCGGTGCCGTGTTTGTCGGTTGGCCCGATGTCTTTGACGTCAGCCTGTGGCACACCACAGCGATACTCTTGAACATGATGGCGCCCACCGCGGTAAACATCCACACGGCAGTACTCAGACAAGGCGTTGACGGCAGAGACGCCGACACCGTGCAAGCCGGACGATACCTTGTAGCCGGTGCCGCCGAATTTGCCACCTGCGTGGAGGACGGTCATCACGACCTGGAGGGTACTGACGCCCATTTTGGGGTGGATGCCGACGGGGATTCCTTGGCCGTCGTCACGCACGGTGACAGAGCCATCTTGGCGGATGATGACCTCAACGGTGGTAGCACGACCGGCCATGACTTCGTCAACCGAGTTGTCAACGACCTCGCGCACCATGGTGTGGAGACCCTGGATGTCGGTTGGTCCGATGTACATGCCCGGTCTCTTCCGTACGGCCTCCATGCCTTCGAGTACTTGAATTTGACTTTCGTCGTAGGTTGATCCCTGCATTGACAAATCACTCATATGCTGTTTTCCTATTTGTCTGGGCAGACGGGCAACGCCACATCTGCTGACTTGCATGCGCTAACGTGCGTGCGTTGCGCTAAACGAACGATATTCGGCCGATGCGAGATAATTCCGTACAAATGTCATCCGCGCAATGACGAGACCACTATTCAGGTAGGCACTTAACCCGACAATGATGATTTGACCGATTTGATTCGTCAAAAAACCGGTAAAAATAACCCCACTCCCTGCAACGACGATGAAAATGACGAATTGGAGGAGGAGTACGCGCCAGAAGAGTCGCCGTACCATGCGAAAGCTCTCTTGAATGGCATTGACGGGCCCGGTACCGTGGAGCACGATGAACTCACGCGTAAAGCCCAGATATATGCCGACCCACAACCACACACCAGAACCCAAAAAGATGACAAATGCACCAAATGCTGGGTTGATGTTGAGGAGGAGGAACGTGAATATCGAGAGTGGCACGAGGAGAATCACCACCGCTGCTGCGAGCAGTAGTACATACAGCGCGAGCATCGCTGCAATGCGTAGAATGGACGCACTATCAAGGCTGAATGCACGCTGTTGGCTGGCATCTGCGACGAACGTGAGATACATGGCACTTGCGAGCAGTCCGACGGCATTGACGATGACAATTAGGAGTAAGAGCTCGCCCGCATTATGAATGAACCAGCCATTTGGTGGGGTGACCACAGCTGGCACTGCAACAAGAAAGGGTAGCCCCAAGGCATCAGCACTGGCGCCAGCGGCACGAAAGCCATAAATGGCATATGGCACAACGTTAAGCCACGCAAACTGTGGACGCACATCATCGAGTGCGAGTTGCGCAAGCAGGCCTAGCGTTTGGTCGCGCAAATCGCGCATTTCTGGTGTTTCACCGGCGACGGACTCACGGACAAGGGTGCTGAATTGTTCGTATAGTGGTGCAAGCGAAACACCGGGGACTACCCACAGAATAAGATTAATGACGAGTGGTGTCAGAAGAATCCACCAGGCTCGATTGAGGGTAGAGTATGCCTCGCTAAGTACGTCTACAACGCTTGGTTTATCGCCTACATTAGCCACAATTCAATCTCCTGTAATCTGTAGTAATTATACCATATTGCCATCAAAGGCGATGGATATGCTACAGAATCGATGCTGAGAGGTGGATAAGGATGCTCACTATGGGTAGATTGTATTGTCCGATACAGGCCGTTGTGCTATCTGGCAATTATTGCGGTATAGTAGAAAGAAAGAAATTACAGTATTTCTGACATAAGGAGATGCGAGTATCGTGAGCGATTATTGCCCACAGCCGACCAGCCATATCCGCCGCCCACTTGCTGATGTACCACGCATGGTGGTGGTATATGCACATCCCGATGATGAAGCATTTGGCAATGCGGGGACGATATTGGCAGCACGTGCGGCGGGAGTTGAGGTGCATTACATCTGTGCAACACGCGGTGAGTGTGGTACGGTCGATGCGCAATACTTGCATGATTATGCCGATGTCAAAGCGTTGCGCACGGCCGAACAACTTGCAGCCGCAGACGCATTAGATCTCGGTGCTGTGCATTTTCTGAATTATCGTGATAGTAATATGCCTGGTACGCCAGATAATCAGCATCCTGAAGCACTCGTTCAGGCACCGATGACACAAGTGGCACAAACGATTGCGGCATTCATTGATGACATACAGCCCACTTACGTCATCACCTTTCCACCATATGGCGGGTATGGCCATCCTGATCATATTGCGGTGCACCATGCCACATTGGCCGCCCTCGCAGCGACAACGTGGCAAGTTCCGTTTGTGTATTACTCAACGTTCTCAACCACGTTGTTGCGTATCATCATCGGAGTGATGCGGGTGACAGGGCGTAACCCACGGGCCTTTGGTCGGAACGGCGATATCGACATTGTGCGCGTAGCTGAAGAGGCGACGCCGATTACGACCGTGGTGCCTTGTACCCACGTGATTCCTGCCAAAATTGCCGCATGGAATTGTCATGCGAGTCAAGGAGGGGGGATGACGCGCGTCCCGCGTTGGGCGTGGCGTTGGTTCTATGGAGTTGAACACTTGACACGCGTACACCCGACGGTGCGTGGCGAGAAAGAGATATTACGATTTGACTATGACACAGCCCACCGCTCTTAGCATGCGTCCTGCCACTTTGGCTGATGTACACCGCATAGTAGAGATTCATGCGGTGGCCTTTCATCGTACTTTCATGGCAGCATTCGGGCGTAAACGCTACGAGGATGGGCTACGTGTGATGGCTGAGGTGTGGCGACGTCAAGGCTTGGCTGGTCTGCATGGAATGTGGGTTGCCGAACAAGATGGCTTGGTTGTCGGGACTATTACTATGCGTACACGCGGTGCCCATTGGCTACCACCGAGTGTTCCGGTTGAGTGGTTATTTATACGCGCGCTCGGGGTGGTGCGCGGTATGTATGCGCTCCATGCACTGTCGTTCATTGAGTATCATGTGGCACACGATGATTTGTATATTACCGATGTGGCGGTTGATGAGCGCGTTCGACGTCAGGGTGTAGGGCGAACGATGTTGGCACATGCCATGGCACATGCCGAACGTCAGCACCTATGTACGGTGAGTCTGTACGTGGATGCCGCAAATCAGGCTGCATGTGCGTTGTATTTGGGGAGTGGCTTTGTGGTAGAACGTACCCATTATTCATTGATGGGGTGGATATTGTTGCGCCAATCACGCTGGCTGTTATTGCGTCGTTGTGTGAGTTCTGTGGCCATGAACGAACATGTGTCTATTCGGTCGTGAAGTGACTCGTTGGCGTGGGCACAATGCGGTGTAATGATGCAACACCCCCGCGGTCGTATGACCACGGGGGTGTTGCGATGCGTGGGTTATGGCGTGACTGTCGGCGTCCGTGTAACTAATGCACCAAGTTTCGGATCGCCCCAGGCGAGAACTTCACCATTGCGGAATCCAATGACGGAGTGCGAATAACCTGCCGAGATAGCCCCAGCCTTCTGGATAA
>VGPG01000009.1 GCA_016875555.1 Chloroflexota bacterium
GAATAGGATGGTCCACATGGGTAGGATGAGCGCCATCGCCCAGCGTCCTGGTTGATCGCGCCATATCAAGACTGCCGTAGGTGTATGTGATAGACCGCGTATCGTCACGCTATGTGCTCCTTCGGGAAGCCATTGGTAGAACGATGTATCACCCATACCAATCGGCATGTATACTGCGTCTGCATCGTTGAGTTGTACCATCACATCATCCGGTTGACCGCGTATTCCCACACCTGTCCCCCAGAACGTTACCTGCCAGGTATCAGTATCGAGCTGGCGAATTGCTGGGTGTGACCACGCATGCGTGCCGGCACTCATGACAGCTGGTGCGCTTGCCGCCGCCTGAATGGCAGCATATCCCGCATACGGGGTAAAGTCCGGTGCCATAATTGCAAAATACGGCGTCGGATTAGCCGGATCAGCGGGTGGACCACCCCAACGCAGCATCCACAAGTTCATCACACCCAACCACGGCCATTCACGCCGTGCTCGATCTATTTGCATCACCGCATATGTACCTTTGGTGGATTCGCTGACAGGTGGCCCCCAAACAAAACGTCGCTCCGGCGGGATACGCTCAGGTGCACTGTTATAGCCGAATTCACTGACCCAGACTGCGGTATCTGCATCGCCGGCCTCTTCCATGACCTCGCGGAGCATCACAATCCGTGACACGTCAATGCGTGAATCGATGGGGCGATCGAGTTCAGCAAACGGGCGGAGCGGGTTCCAGCGTAAACGCACATAACGATGCTCGTCGGGCGGTTGTCCCAGCCCGTATGCTTGTGCCGACATAATATCAAAATACTCGGCCGCTCCAGCCCGATATGAGCGTGCCAAAAAATCGAGTTCACTCATCGGTGCAATGCGCGGTTCTTTGCCATCGGTCGGCGACAAACTGGGATAGAGAATCACCACATTCGGATTTGCCCGTCGCGCAGCTTCGGTTGCACTCTTGAGCAACTCAGTAAATGCCTCAGGATCAGGGAGTTGCCAGTTCCACTCGTACGCCAGGTTCGGCTCATTCCAGATTTGGATATAGCGCACCTGCGGATAGCGGGTAACCACAGAGGCCACAAAATTCGCATAATCGCGATAATCATCGGGTGGACCAGTCGAATCGCCGTTTTCTGCGAGGCCGGCTAGGAACTTTTCGGTGGTGGCACTCTGGGACCGTGCCCACAACGGCGGTCGGTCTATACGAATAATCAACGCGATACGATATTTTTCAGCCATGGCCACAATATGGTCGTATTTTTCCCATGCGTTACGCACGTGTTCCGGATTGCGGCGATCTTCAAAATCACCTCGACCGTGGATTTCAACATCTTCCCAGGGCATTTGAATGCGGGCCACCTGCGCGCCAAGTTTGGCTGTCTCTGCAAACGAACGTTCAACCACCGCCGGATCAGGCTCAAACTGAATATTAAAGAGGTTTACGCCGAGCGAGGCGTTCGCCGCATATGGACTAACACCTGCAGTCGGCACAACGGCAACTCCGCGATACCACGCATTATCGAGCCACACGGTAACGACCATGCCAACGATGGCGCACAACCATATTCCATGCACCCATACGCGCTTCATGGGTTTTGCATCCATTCCGCTACACTCCGTTCAAGCGCTCCACCGACCGGGAACATTGCGTATTGATCAGCACCACTCCCATAATAGACATCACGAAATACGACATTACGCACATTATCTATTGATGCGGTACGCATGTGCCATGCCACTGTGATGATGACATCGCGTGGTGCATCCGTACGTGCATGTCGGACGAGTGCATCAGTAATCGCTGCTGTGCTATCAATTTGATCCAAAAAGCCACCGCGTTGTAAGCGTATCAGAATCCCCTCAAGTACTGCCTGTTGACGCGCCATGCGTTCAAAATCATTATCCGGATGACGAATACGACTATATATCAAGGCCGTATACCCGTCCATCGTCGTGGCGCCCGGTGCAAAACTCACCTCTTTAATACCATACTCCATTGTAGGAAAATTTGCATCATAGAGCGACTTCGTCACACCAACCTCTATGCCACCTAGTGCATCGATAGCCGAAATAAACCCTTGAAAGTCAATGACCACGGTGTAATCAATTGGAACTCCAACCACGTTACTCACCGTTTGTGTGGCCAATGACATCCCACTCCCCAACGATTGATACAAATCACCATATACATGCGCAGCATTTATTCGCGCTACGCCGTATCCTGGAATATCAACCATCAAATCTCGCGGCAACGATAACAGCGAAATTTGCTTGGTATCAGGCATAATACGCATCAACATAATCGAATCTGACCGTGCTGGTGCGCTCTCTTGTGGTCGTCGATCAGTGCCTAATAACAATATTGTCAATGCGCGATCATCACCCACATTGACCGTCGCAATATCAGGCTCTACAGGTGTGAGAGTGGGTGTCGCAATGATTTGTGCGACTTGCTCAAACGGATTCATCGGTGTTGCTGTTGAGGCAACACTGATGATGCCCAGATTTTCGTATATGCGTGCCAAACTATTAAATCGGGCGCCTGTTTGTAACGCAAAATACACTAAAAAGGCGATGACGACACCTATACCCGTGTAATACGCGCTGTGTATCAATTGCTGTGTCAGGCTTTTTCGTGGTGGAGTAACCCTGCGATTCGGTCGTGCACGATTACGTTTGGTCTGTCGCATACGCTGGATAGGCTTTGATTGTTTGAGTACCGCCGCGCGTTTTTCATTTGTTAATCGTTTTATGCCCTTGGCTGGCGTGCGTCGCCGTGGAGCGACACGTTGTGATTTGAGGGTAGTGACATCTAACAACGGCATTTCGATACCGAGTTGTGCCGCTAATATGTAATTGGGATTTTGCTGGAAAAACTGCCGACACGCCTCGCACTTCGCCACGTGATTTTCTACCGCACGTTGCTGAAAGCTCCCTGGGACATTTTGTTTGGTACGAACCAAACTGCGTATATACTGACACTCATTGTTCGCCATACCGCTCACCATTCATCCTCAACGCGCCGATTGTGGTACGATTTGCACATTCACCGAATCACTCCACCCAACGTTACGTTCTTGGTGATTGATGGGAGGGCGTATGTTCGTTCTGTGTTGGTATTTTGTGCTGAGGAATCGTGAATTCCTTGCCCAACACATTCATACTATATATTGTAGCATTTGTCTATCATAGCACGCCCAAGAACACATCCGATGGATTGTTGTAGACCACACTATAATAGAGAGAGCACGCTATGCTTCTCGCATCCACATTAAGGGACATCTGTTATGCCACTAGATGATGCTATTTTTCGTAAGGTCATGGGCAGTTTTGCGAGTGGCGTCACTGTGGTGACGGCGGTACACAATCAAAATCGATATGGTATGACGGTAAGTTCGTTTTGCTCGGTATCACTCAATCCGCAGCTATTGCTGGTATGTATTACCACGTCGTTGCCAACACATGATGCCATCATCGCCTCTGGTGCATTCGGGGTAAGTGTGTTAGCAGCAGACCAGGCACATCTCTCACAACAATTTGCCAGTCGAACAGCTGACAAATTTGCTGGTGTGACCTGTATTGAGAGTCCGTTAGGCATCCCACTGATTGATCGTGCATGTGCCGTTATCGAGTGTACCGTAGAACATCAGCATGCAGGAGGCGACCATACGATTTTTGTTGGGCGCATCACACATGCGGCGGTCAACGACAGTGAACCACTTGCGTACTTCCGTGGAGCGTATCGATCACTTGTATGAACACACGCATCCTGACTGTTTCGGCCACACATCCCGCACCTGCGCTGATTCACGAGGCCGCCCACCTGATTCAACGGGGCGAGCTTGTAGCCATGCCAACCGAAACCGTGTATGGACTTGCAGGCGATGCATTGAATCCGACCGCAGTGCAGGCTATTTTTGCAGCCAAGGGCCGACCTAGCAGCGACCCATTAATTGTGCATGTTGCTGATTTTGATCAATTGCATTTCATCGCCCGTGATATCCCCGCACAATTCTCTCTGCTTGCCAGTACATTTTGGCCTGGTCCGCTGACGATTATTTTGCCTAAGCACCCACTCCTTGATACACGCATCACCGCCGGGCGCGACACGGTAGCCGTGCGTATGCCCGACCATGCGGTGGCGCGTGCACTTATTCAACAAAGTGGGTGTCCGTTGGTGGCACCTTCGGCGAATCTCTTCTCACGACCAAGTCCTACCACTGCCGCACATGTCATGGATGACCTCGGTGGGCGTATCCCGCTGATTCTTGATGCAGGTGCATGTCGTATTGGTGTTGAGTCAACCATTATTGATATCACCGCACATCCACCTACAGTACTACGCCACGGTGGGGTGCCTGCTGAGCAGCTGACGACGCTCCTTGGTGATATTGTGGTGCGGCAACGCATCATCGGCACCCACGAAGCTGCGCCGGCACCAGGTATGCTCCTCAAACACTATGCGCCACGTACCCCACTCATCGTCTATCGTGGGGCTACGACGCACCTCTATCGTGCCATATTAACCCACCCACAGGATAGTACGTTATGGTTGTGCTACGACGAAGATGTGGTATATGCGCAAACACACCACATACCGCACATGTCACTTGGTTCGCACCACGACAGCACCACCATCGCACGAAATCTGTTTGCGGTGCTCCGCACCGCTGATCATGCAGATACATCGTTATTAGTGGTAGCTGAACCGCAAGGTGATGGTGTGGCCGCGGCCGTACGTGATCGACTTTTTCGAGCATCCGAAGGGCGTGTCGTCGTTCTTTCTGATACCTAAACACCGCGATATTACCTACTCTTTATCGGCAATTAATACGGTATGTGCTATACTTGGCAGAATATATTTTGTAGGGGAGGGTTGCATGTCGTGGTGGCGACAGTTGTTCGGTCTCCAAAAAACAAACAACGCACGAATCATCCACATGTATGCACGCTGTCACCGTTGTCAATCACCTGTACAAGTACGGCTTGACGTCCATAATGACCTCGCCATTGAATACAACGAACGCGGTGACATTCTTGGCTACGTGGTCCGCAAAGAACTCATGGATGCCAAATGCTTCCGTCTGATGCGTGCTGAACTCTGGTTTGATGCACAACGCAACGAAACGCAGCGCACGCTCGAGGGCGGCGACTTCATTGATGTAGCAACATACACGCAACTTACCACTGGCTCGTCGCACAATCGTGCAGATACATAGAGGACTGTATGGACTATCTCAATCCTACATGGCAAGCGCAAATGCGGATCCGTTTGGACATCAACAATGCACTTAACAGTGTGGTTGACCAACACGGCATTGACCCCAACCAACTCGGTGCTATGGCAGATGCGGCGCGTGCCGCGGTACTCGACATTGAGCACAAACGATCCATACTCGGGTGGCCTGATTTGCCGCAACAAGATGTCAGTGCCGTGCACGCAATGGCAGCCAAAGTCAAACACGTGGAAAATTTTGTGGTGCTTGGAATTGGTGGATCAGCACTCGGTAATATTGCGGTGCAATCTGCGTTAAATCATCCGTTTTATAATGATTTGCCACGAAGCAAACGCCTTGCACCCAAGTTGTACGTCATCGACAACTCAGATCCCGACCTCAACGCAGCCCTGATTGAGACGCTTGACCCGGCGACCACGGTCTACAACGTTATCAGCAAAAGTGGCACCACGGCCGAAACGATGGCGTCGTTCTTAACCGTCCGTAATCATCTTGAACAAACGCTCGGCGCTGACGCGCTCAAATCACACATCATCCTGACCACAGACCCGACAAGTGGCTTTCTTCGCCAGATTGGTCAACGTGAAGGCTGGCCGATGCTTGATCTGCCGCCTACGGTCGGTGGTCGCTTCTCCGTCTTGAGCACCGTTGGCCTCTTGTCAGCTGCCGTCACTGGCATTGACATTCGTGCACTTTTAGCGGGCGCCGCCTATGGCTACCAAATTGCTAGTAACCCTGATGTACTCCGGAATCCAGCCGCAGTTGCAGCCATGGTGAATCTGGCCTGCGCGCACAAGGGTCAAAATATGGTCGTCATGATGCCCTATGCCCATCGACTACGACACGTCGCCGATTGGTTTGCCCAACTCTGGGCAGAGAGTCTCGGTAAGCGCTACGACCTCAACGGAACTGAAGTTTTTGTGGGTACGACACCCATCAAAGCACTCGGTGCCACCGATCAACACTCCCAAGTGCAATTGTATGCCGAAGGACCTTTTGACAAGTTGGTGAACTTTATTGCGGTTGATCAGTACCAGCACACGGTCACCATTCCATCGGCCTATACCGATCTGGAGGGTGTGTCATACCTGGGTGGGCACACGTTCAACGCACTCATTCAAGCCGAACAACAGGCCACCGAAATCGCATTAAATGATGCAGGTCGCCCAAATATCACCCATCACATGCCGGCCATCAACGCATTCACCCTCGGGCAACTCTTTATGCTGTTTGAAATGCAAACAGCGATTGCTGGTGCGCTCCTCAACATCAACACATTCGATCAACCCGGCGTCGAAGCTGGCAAAATTGCCACTTACGCATTGCTGGGGCGCAATGGCTTTGCTGAACGCCGCGATCAGATTGCCGCGGCTCGCCAACGGCGCTTGAGTCAATGGGAGATTTAGTATGACAACACCACAAACCTGCCCACAATGCCAACATCCACTACAGCCGTTGGCACAGGCACTGGCCGAACACAACGTTCCTGAGGATCGTGTGGCCGCGTTGACGTTATCCGCACCACCACGCCCAATTCAGTCTGGCGGTCTAGGATGCACCACACTCGCGTTGAGTGCCGCAGTTGCCTTGATTTCGTCAGTCATCGTTGGGATGATTGCAGAAGTCACGGTGGGCACCGACTTCCCTGCACAGGGGATGCGAGCCGGTGAGGCAGGGGTGTTTAGTGGTATTGCCGTATTCATTGTCATCTTTATCGCTATGATGTCCGTATTCGTGTGGCGTCAAGCACGGAACGATCGCATCTTGGCCGTTCGTCTCGCACAGTGGCACAAGCAAAAAAGCGCGTTTGAGTCAACACTCTACTGTACTACATGCCAGCATACAACTAGTACCCTTACGACTTCGTAGATAAGGATGAACACACCCATGGCAACTATCGACCTTTTGCTCACCAATGCAACGGTCGTCACTATGGATAGCAACGGCACCATCATGCATGATGGTGCCGTTGCTATTGCCGGCGATCGAATCGTTGACATTGGTCCAAGTAGTGAATTACAGGCACGCCATACCGCCACCAACGTCATTGACTGTCATGGCTGTGCAATTACTCCTGGCCTAATCAATGCCCATGCCCATGTGCCTATGAGCCTCCTGCGGGGGATTGCTGCCGACTTACAACTCGATGTCTGGTTGTTTGGCTACATGTTCCCTGTTGAAGGTACATTTGTATCGCCCGAGTTTGTGCGCATTGGCACGCTCCTCTCGTGTGCCGAGATGATTCGCGGTGGAACAACGACCTTCGTTGACATGTACTTTTTTGAAGAAGAAGTCGCCAAAGCCGCCGATCTCGCTGGCATGCGTGCCGTCTGTGGCCAATCCGTGATGCGACTCCCCACACCGGATGCGCCATCGTTTGATGAAGGTCTTGAACGTGCCACCAAATTCATCGAAGCATGGCACATGCATCCTCGTATTACTCCGACGATTGCGCCACATGCACCATATACCTGCACCGACGAGATTTATCAGCGCGCTGTTGCGCTGTGTGCAAAATACAACGTGCCATTGGTCACCCACCTCTCCGAGACCGCCCTTGAAGTCGAAGAATCGTACCACCAGCGTGCTGGCACGCCGATTGAGTATGCTGACCGCGTCGGCGCCTTCAAAGTCCCGTGTATTGCAGCACACTGCGTCCATGCCACCAATGATGACATTAAACTCCTCGCTGAGAGGGGTGTCGGCGTTGCACCGTGCCCTACGTCAAATCTCAAACTTGCAAGTGGCGTGGCACCATACACCAAATTCATCCAAGGAGGTGTACGCACCGGGCTTGGCACTGACGGTCCTGCCTCAAATGATGACCAAGACATGTTCAGCGAAATTCACCTGGCCGCACTACTCCCCAAAGGACTCAGCGGTGATCCCACCTCCATGCCGGCCAAACAGGCATTTGCGCTCGCGACCTCTTCGGGTGCACGCGCCATCCACCAAGAACATGCCATTGGCTCGATTGAAATCGGTAAACAGGCCGATGTGATTGTGATACGTATGAATGCCACGCATAACTCGCCGAGTTATTCATACTCCTCTGATGCCGTCTACAATCAACTGGTGTATACGTGTCATGCGCATGATGTGCGCGATGTTATTGTTGCTGGGCAGTTGCTCATGCGCAACACTCAACTCCTGACCATTGACGAACAACAAGTCCTCGCCGATGCACGACGCATCGCCCACGACATCAACTCATTTTTGGCAAACCGTGAAGAGAATTTGCTCGACAAAGTGCTTGCGATTAGTCCGGTCGCTGCCAGCGAGATTTTCGAGGTGCAAATCAAAGCGCGCATCACCCCAGAGGATGCACGACGCATCGAAGCCCACGTATCCACACCGCCGCTCCACCTGATTCGACAAAATAGCCGCACCCAGTACGATACCTACTTTATGTGGCACGACCTCACACAAGGACGTATTCGCCTCCGCGAAGACCATCGCCACGATGCAAACGGTCGTACTCCGCCCTATTACACACTCACCCTAACCGAACCAGCCACACGCATTGAGCATCATGTAGCGGTCCAACTCAGTCGTGCGCGCTACACGGCACAAGCCAACCACACCGAGCGGTTTTATCGTGAGTACTTCCAACCAAATCATGTAGTCACCATCACCAAAGAACGACGGCGCCTGCATATCACCTACAAAGACACCGAGTTTGCCGTAAACATTGACACGCTACTGAATTCACCGCACCCCGGTCCATACCTTGAAATCAAAAGTCGCACATGGAGCCAACGTGACGCAACCGCCAAAGCGGAATTAATGGCCGAAATGCTCACCCTGCTTGGCATCAACGAAAGCACGATTATCAAGCATGAATACGTCGATTTATAAGTACATCATCGGATTAACCGGCAATATTGCCTGTGGCAAAAGTAGTGTAGTTGCCGAGCTCGTCACCCTTGGCGCTACGGCAATTGATGCTGATAGCGTCACTCGTGAATTACAACAACCAGGTCACGAAGTGTATCGTGACATCGTGACTCACTTCGGACCATCCGTGGTTACTGCCGATGGGCAGCTCAATCGCAAAGCGCTTGGCAATATCGTGTTCAGCGATGCTCAACAACTCCGCTTGCTTGAGTCAATTGTGCACCCTGCCGTACGAAATCACATCGTGCACTGGTTAGCACGCATTCCACATGGCACACGTACTCACCCATCAGTTGCAGTCATTGATGCCATCAAGCTCATTGAGTCTGGTTGGCCCCAACACTGCGATGCCGTTTGGGTAGTAACATGCACGCGTGATCAACAAATAGAACGCCTCTGTCGCACACGCAATCTCACAGAAGCAGAAGCCATACAGCGTATTGACGCCCAAAATCCTCAATCTGCCAAAGTCGCTGAAGCTGATGTCGTTATCGATAATTCAGGTTCGTGGCAAGAGACACAACAACAGATTCACCACCACTGGCATTCCATTCATCGCCGATTTGCATAAAGGGCTACAGTCATGCATTTCACACGATTTTGGTCAATCGTTGAGCAACACCATGATATTCAAAACCCGTCCTCACCTGACAAACTCGATCATGTGATTGATCTGTTACATCTCCAACCACACCAGCGCGTCCTCGATATTGGCTGTGGATGCGGATGGCTCATCAATCGTATTGCATCGCGCACCGGTGCCCACACGACTGGCATCGAAATCAATCCATGGTTTTGTCGTGTTGCACACCAGCACGCCCACGATCTCGATGTCGCACACTTGACTACCATCATCGAATCAGATGCACACGCAGTTACCTTTGCACCGCAGACGTTTGACGCCGTACTCTGTGTCGGGGCAACCTTTGCCCGTGGTGGACTGGCGCAAACCTTGGCGTTCGCACGAACAGTCGCCAAGCCAGGAGCACCTATCGTCATCGGCGATATCTTTCGTTATCACGAAACCCCACCAGACATCGCACATAATTTAAGAGATATACCGACACTGGCAGAACTCGTCGATATCATTCGTGGAGATGATGAACCGTACGAACTGATGGTTTCAACCCATGAAGAATGGGATCGATATGAAACAAAAAAATGGCAAGCCGCCCGCGCATGGCTGGCTACCCACACCGATGACCCCGAACATGCATCATTTGCTGCGCAAGTAACTACCATGCGCCACGATTATCTACACATCGAACGCAACACCATCGGTTGGACCCTAGTTATGGCATTCGCCACTGCACATCTACCCCATACCTCATCCACACTGACTACCTGAGACACTATCCTACCAGTGTGTTGTACAACTCTTCGTGTTGTTGCACAATGCGTTCCCAACTAAATAGGTCCGTCAATGCGCGTCCCTGCCGACTCATCATGAACGCAAGTTCTGGTTCTTGCTGAATACGTTGCGCAGCTGCGACTAACTGGCCAACATGTTGTGGTTCGATGAGCAGTGCATGCTGCTCATGAATCAGTTCTGGAAGAGGATCTTGTGCTAATCCTGCGGGTGCACGTGTGGTAATCACCGGCACCTGATGTGCCAGCGCAGTGATTAAACTGCCTCTTCGGTACGAATATCCATCATTAAACGGCAGAACTACCGCATCTGCGGCCATCAAATACGCTGACACATCAGCCGGTTCGGTATACCCCGTAATTATCACGCGTTGTTCGAGGCCAGCCCGACTTATTTTTTGCTTGAGTTGTTGAGCATATGCCTGATCAGCATCAGAATCACCAGCACCACCAATCATGACTAAACGCGTCGTTTCGGGCAACTGTTGCATCGCATCAACGACTACATCAAGCCCTTTTGTTTGTGTCAGTAGTCCAAAATACGCCAACAACATTCCACCCATGGGAATTTCAAAACGCTCACGCCACAACGACCGTTCGTAATAACGTGGTGGTGCTGGCGTCACATTTGCCCCAATCGGAATAAACATCGTACGTGGATTCCAAATGCCCGCTCGTTCATTCATTACTCGATGATAATCACCCGCATTCGTCATAATTGCCGCATCTGCATCGCGTATGATACGTTTTGTGTACCATTCACGCAACGGTCCTGCTTTCGGAAAAAGGTACGGAGGTAATAAATCATGCGCCGTTGTTACCACTTTTAGTCCGTTTTTGCGTTCATAACTGAGCTTTCGTGGCAACGTGTTAATAGCCACATTCATCCCATATGCACCCGTTTGATACTGGATGTGCACAATGTTTGGTTGGAGCTTGGCAATTACCTGTCGTATCGTCTCTAAACAACTCCGGTCCCACCGTTGTACACGTACCGGGTAAATACGTGCGGCATCGCGATATGCTTGGCCTTGGTTACCAGTGACCACGGCAACTTCATGCCCTTGGTGGGTTAGTGCACCATTGAGCCGACGGGTATAATCACCTACCCCACCCATCATTGGGGGATATTCGGCTGAAACCATCAAGATACGCATGCGACACCTTCTTCGTTTTCTTTCATGGTTCTATTACACTTGACGCCCAAGAAGGCCATCCGCTAACGCACGCAATTGTGCATACGCACCCTGATTCACCACCCGCACACGCGCCAATGCAGCATATGCTTGCGCATAATGTTGCTCCACGAGTGCGCCGACCGCTTCTGCTGCGCCACTCTGATTCATCGCAACAATCGCCGCCTCGATTAACTGATCATCGCCGACCGGGGTGCGGTATAACCGATGCATCACACCATGTTCCGGCTCGCGTGCAAGTGCATGAATGACCGGTAAACTGAGTTTGCGACGCGTCAAATCCGCTGCCAGCGGTTTACCCGTTACTGCGGGGTCGCCCCACACTCCTAATTTATCGTCTTGCATCTGAAACGCAATACCCAGATGTAAACCAAATTCACTCAGCGCTCGTGCGTCGTGTTCATCCGCACCTCCTGCCAGTGCGCCTAATTCGCCACAACAGGCAATTAATACCGCCGTCTTGCGCGTGACCATGGCAGTATAGGCCGCCTCACTGATTGAACTGTCTCCCTCAAATTTCATATCTAAATGTTGACCTTCGCATATCTGCAAAATGGATCGATCAAAACGACGCATGATTTCAAGGACTCTGTCGGCAGGTACACCCACATCCACCAGTCGCTGCACCGCTATATGCGCCAACACAAACATTCCATCGCCTGCATTAATCCCTTGGGCTATACCCCATATCGACCACAATGTTTCGCGTCCACGCCGCAAATCGCTGTTGTCTTGAATATCGTCATGAATTAATGAGAAGTCATGCAGGAGCTGTATTCCAGCAGCTAACGGCAACGACTGTTTGATTGTCCCCCCTACTATCTCACACGCGAGGATTGTCATGATGGGGCGCAACAGCTTGCCTGGGTCTGCTAACTCTGGCGCTAATGTGCGATTTCGCCACCCTAGGTGATATTCCTGCATCGCATAAAATTCCGCTACCATTGTGTCGTGGTGCGGAAAAACTGCTTGCATCTCTGCACGTATCTGCGTACGCATGTCGTGAATCATGATTTCCTCGTTCTGCTTCTTTAGTCGTATTATATACGGTGTCTTACCCTTGCTACACGACGTTGTTTCACGTGAAACGTACTCTCGCCTGTTTTGGGTATTTCTCATGTCATGTTTTTGTCATCTCCATCGAACCATTCATGACGTTTTTCTGCATTCCCCTCAATTTAACTACAGTTTGTAGTATTTTTTGTCATCATTTGGGGTTATTCGGTAAATGAAACTATACCTTGTAATATTTTCGTCATAATGAAGTGTTGTTGTCTTCGTATGTTGGTAGTACACTAATGCTAGTACGATGTATTGTCCTAAATAGGAGTCTTGTATGACACCGAACCTACGGTTCCGCTTTAGTCCGGCCAAAGATGGCTTGGTTAAGGTGCTTGGTCCACTTGAAACTGAGATTATGCAAGTCATTTGGCATGACGACTGTAGCACCGTAAAGAAGGTTCACAAAGCCTTAGCGCAGCAGCGAGACATTGCCTACACAACTGTCATGACGACCATGAGCCGTTTAGCTGAGAAGGGTGTACTCAACCGGCAGCGCGATGGTCTGGCATACATCTACACGCCCACGTTAAGTGAGTCAGATTTTGTGACATTGGTAGTTCAGCAAGTGCTCGACAGTTTGTTGACCGACTACAGCGACACCGCCGTAGAGTACATGGTTGATTTTCTTGCAAAGAACAACCCACAAGGTTTTGAGCGATTGCGTCAAGTAGTGGGTAAGCACAACGTTGCATAGGATAGGTAGACACACGGCGCGCCGTGTGTGTTTGTGTGAATCAACGACTAAACGACCTTGCCCCACACATCATATTCGGTGGTTGAGTTAATTTTGACGTGACACATATCACCGACCGCACCCTTACCCCACGCAAATACTTGTCCATCAACCTCTGGCGCATCACGAAATGATCGTCCGACCAGAAGTGGACGGCCTGTTTCATCGCTCCCAACGCCCTCCACCAACATGGTCATCGTACGTCCACGCCATTGACCAATGCGTTTTTGTGAGATGGCCTGTTGTAGTTGCATGATGGCATGCCAGCGGCGTTCGATGTGCTTTTGCGGGACTTTGGCGTCGAGGGTCGTGGCATGGGTACCCGGTTCATCGCTATAGCGGAAGACGCCAACCCGATCGAGTTCCATTTCGGCCAAGAAGTCATGTAGCGCATCAAACTCTTCACGCGTTTCGCCGGGGAATCCGACAATAAACGTTGAGCGAATCGCGATATCCGGCATTGCAACGCGCAGATCGCGAATAATACCTTTCGTACGCTCGATATCAGGTGGGCGACGCATTCGGCGCAATGTGGCTGGATGTGCGTGTTGGAGTGGCATATCAAGGTACTTGCAGATTTGCGGGTGTTTGGCCATTGTCTCAATTAAGCGCGGGGTAATGCCATGCGGATACGCATACATCAAGCGAATCCATCGATCCGTAGGCACAACCGCACACAACTGATCAAGTAAATCAGCCAAACCATCTTTGAGGCCCAGATCACGACCATAGTCGGTAAGATGTTGGGCGACCAAGACTATTTCTTTGACGCCACGTGCTACAAGTTGCGTGGCTTCACGCACAATGGCTTCAGGGCGTTTGGAGCGCATGTCACCCTTAAACGAGGGAATCGTGCAGAAGGCACAGCGAAGATTACACCCATCAGAAATCTTCAGATATGCGGATGGGCCCTTCATAGTGCGTTCAATAGCAGCGGTGCGCCAATCGGCGTACTCACCAGGAACTTTGAGATCAATCGCAGTAGGATTTACCGGCATCAAATCAATCAATGGTGCTTTTGCGGGATTGGATACAGCGGTCGGCGCAGCTACAGGCGCAGACACTCCCACTACTTCACCGATACGCATCCATTCGCGTGTACCAAGAATTGCATCAACACCAGGCACCGCTTGGACCACCGCCGCATGACTCTCAGCCATACAACCGGCAGCGATGAGCTTCTGTCCAACTGCTTTCTGGGACGCAACCTCATTTAGCACCGCTATTGTTTCATCGCGTGCAGATGCAATAAAACTACACGTGTTAACAATTACCACATCTGCACCCTGTGCATCGTTTACCATTTGATGCCCTTGGGCCTGTAGAATACCTGTCATGCCCTCGCTATCAACAGCATTTTTGGGACACCCAAGCGTAATTACATGCACTTTCATATTGATGTACTACCTGTCCTAGCGATAATTCGTAAACTGAAGTGCAACGGGAAATTCATCAGCACGGTCGCGGAGCAACGCAATAACTGCTTGTAGTTCATCGCGACTTTTGCTGGCAACGCGAATCACATCACCTTGAATGCGCCCTTGCACCTTCGGGAATTGGTCTTTGAGGAGGCGTTGAATCTTCTTTGCGACCTCATCCGAAAGCCCTTTTTGGAGGGTGATGACTTGCTTCACTCGACCGCCTGCCACATCCTGCATCGTATTCAACTTAAACACTTTGATCGAAAGATTTCGTCGCAGTGCTTTGCTCTGGAGAATGTCACGCACCGCCGTGAGATGCATCTCAGATTCAGTCGTGATGGTTATTTCTTTCTCAGTCAGCTCGATTTCCGTCTTGCTGTCTTTCAGGTCATAGCGGGTATTTACTTCACGTTTGGTTTGATCGACCGCATTGACCATTTCTTGGTAGTCAAACTCTGACACCACATCAAAGCTACTTTCGCTCGCCATGGTATCGCTCCTTTTCAATACAACAACGCGGGGCATCATGCACCCCGCGTTTGCTCGTGCGCTGTCGTAACAAGACTATCCGCTAGGGTGGCCAACTAAACGATACCACATCCCCTGGGGTATTGCTGAGTCGTTGCTCAACCCCATTGATATTTACCGTCACCACATAGGCGTTGCCGGCACGTATCCAGACATCGCGTTGTGCGGCGTATCGTAGCGATTCACCTGGTTTGAGGATTTTTTGGTAGACCGATTTGTTATCAACTTTGACATGCAACCATGAGCCAGGATTGTTCCCTGAGTCAATTTGGATGGTCAGCATGATAGGTGCTTCTGGTGTTGGTGATGCCTGAATCGTCGGCGTAGGAGCTGAGGCCGTAGGCTCTGCTGTGGGCACAAACACTGTTGCGGTAGCCTCTTCGGGCATCGTTGTTGGTGCCACCACCGCAATGGTCGCTGTGGCCACCACATCGGCGCCACTTTCAACGATTGGGGCTGGCGTAATATCAAGATACTCGACGGCTCTAAGGACCAAATAGCCCAATCCCGTAATCGTTAGCATCACAAAGAAGACGCCGAGGATCTGTGGCAAAATGGTACTCGGGATAATCTGTGGCACTACGGCAGGGCGGATGACGATTGGCTCTGTGCGACCCCGCTCGTACCGATACAGCTGTATCAGCTCTTCTACGGGTATTTTGAGGTATAGCGCGTAATTGCGAATAAAGCCACGTGCATACACATCGCCAGGCAAATACTGATAATCACCATCTTCCAACGCTTCTAAGTATCGTTGGAGGATGCGAGTCTCTGTCGCAGCCTGCGAAATGCTGATTCCTTGAGACTGTCGTGCGTTGCGTAAACGCTGACCAAGTTCACTCATTTGTGGCAACCTTCAAACATGAGCCGCACCATATGGCAGGGTATGCACCAGTTTTGGTTGCATACACGTAAATTATATGCGAATTTGTGTTATTCGGCAATTAATTCACGGCAAAAGCGCTGATTTACACCGACGAATTGCGTAATATATACCGCATTTGTTCATGATGGAGAGCATCAACCCGACATCGCTCACTGATGCCAAACGCCATGGTCGCCACAAAAACAAACGCTTAACAATTGCCACACACGGACAGGCGCTATTCAAGACCCTCGACACGCGGTAACACAATTCCTCGTTGACCTTGATACTTGCCAGACTTATCGCGATACGACGTTTCGCACAGTTCATCACCTTGAAAGAACAGACACTGCGCAATGCCTTCGTTCGCATAGATTTTGGCCGGCAACGGCGTCGAATTACTAATCTCGATGGTCCATTGACCTTCCCAACCTGGCTCACCCGGCGTAACATTGACGATGATACCGGCACGCGCATAGGTTGACTTCCCGATTACCAGTACGAGCACATCGGCTGGTAGGCGAAAGTATTCAAGCGAATGGCACAACGCATAGCTGTTGGGGGGAATAATACAGACATCACCTTTAAAGTGCTGAAAAATCCGCTCATCGATGTTTTTGGGGTCTACCACCGTGTTATATGGGCTCGTACTGAATATTTTGAATTCATCTGATACACGCATATCGTACCCATACGATGACAAGCCATACGAAATCACGCCATCGCGTTTTTGCTTGTCAACAAACGGCTCAATCATCCCATGTTCTGCTGCCATTTTGCGAATCCAGCGATCGGATTTAATTGACATACGCCTCAATCCTCCCCATTCGTATTGCGATGAAATTCAATCTACCGTGTGTACCCATGGTATGACAGAAACGCACATACAGCAAATAATCAACCATTACGCACGACTTGGCCACAGGAGACGTAATCCATTCGCCACCACCAATAAAGTGCTCCCTTCGTGGCCAATCACACCGAGCGTAAGCTCCACATCGCCACGCACCGTGAAGATAAACAAGATCACAATCACGGACATGGCAAATACCAAGTTTTGCCAGACCACGCGCCGTGCACGTTTTGCCAGACGTAGCGCACCAGCAAGTTTACTCAAATCGTCGCGCATTAGCACGACGTCAGCACTTTCGTGGGCCACATCCGTGCCACCTTTGCCCATGGCTACACCGATATCAGCAGTTGCCAGTGCCGGTGCATCATTCACGCCATCACCAATCATGGCCACCGCGCCATATCGGCGCTGGAGCTCTTTGATGGCGGTTACTTTATCTTGGGGCAACAAATCAGCGCGCACATCATCGATACCCAAATCTTTGGCAAGTGCATAGGCCACATGTTGATTATCACCGGTTAACAATCCGAGTTTTATGCCATCAGCTTGCAGTGTTTGTAGGGCATGCCGTGTCTCGGGGCGAACGGTATCAGCGATTGCAATCAGTCCCCATATTTCACTTTCGGATCCCACGGCAATCACCGTATTTCCTTGGCGTTGTAATGCTTCTATTTCAATCATCACATCTGGGGTCACATGGGCAAACAGTGTTGGTTTACCGACGCGCAATCGTTGACCACATACAACGCCTGAGGCACCTGCCGCCACTATTGCTTTGAATTCACCCACCTCCGGAACAGTGAGCCCATGCCGAACTGCTCCTTGTACCACGGCTTTGGCAAGTGGATGCTCTGATGGTGCCTCTACGGCGGCGGCGGCAACCAGGAGTCGCACTTGATCAAGCGTCAACCCCTTTTGTTGGGCATCAGTCACCGAGATGCACGGCATCTGATCGCTAATTCGACCAGGACCACCAACCGGGATAACCGCAACCACTTGTGGTTGGCCGGTTGTCACCGTGCCTGTTTTGTCTAGGGCAACGACGTTGACAGTCGCTGCGGTTTCAAGATGACGACCACCTTTGAACAACACACCATCCCGTGCAGAGCGTGCCAACGCCGAGAGAAGAGCTGCGGGTATCGAAATCACCAAGGCGCATGGAGACATGACTACCATGAGGGTCATTGCCCGATAAAATGCCTCTGGCCAGCGTTCACCGAGCCAAACGACACCGACCACAAAAGCAATAATAGTGACAATCACGACGGTATAGGCATAATAGACGCCTATGATCCGATCGGTAAAATCTTGACTTTGCGCTTTCTGCTCACGGGCTTCACGCACAACGGCCACGATACGCGCCAGCGTTGACTGCGAGGCATCCGCACGCACGTCAACTTCAAGGGCCCCCTGTCCGTTGATGGTACCAGCAAAAACCGTCGATCCGGCTTTTTTGTCTATGGGTACCGATTCACCGGTTATCGAGGCTTCATTGATGGCGGACTCACCCTGTCGAATCACGCCGTCTGCCGGTATTTGTGCACCTGGACGCACCAACACGACATCCCCGATGGTCAATGCCTCAACCGAGATAACACGGACACCACGTTGGTCAATCACCTCAGCCTCACGCGGCGTCATCGCAATCAACGAACGAATTGAGGCATGCGTACGCCCCATGGCATATGTTTCAAGTGTCCCTGACAACGAAAACAAGAACATCAGTAATGCACCTTCACGCGGTTCGCCAACAGCGGCCGCACCAAGTGCCGCCAAAATCATGAGCATATCAATACCAAACTCACGATTGCGGATCATCTCAAGCGCCTTGCGTGCGGTAAAGTAGCCGCCAAATCCGTATGCCACAGCAAACACGCCCCACACCAGCCACGCAGGTGTGCCAGATATTGCTTGAATGACCCATCCAATTACCGTGGCAATCAAACAAATTACCGTGTAGCGAATCATCTTCGGTAACTCGGCAATTTCTTCTTCTTCAGGAGTCAACGCTGCATCAATTGATTCGATGGTCAGTGCCAAATTTGCTTGATCACAAATAGTACGTATGACATGTCGATCAGCATCAGCACGACATTGCACAATCACCCCGTTGTTGCAGTCGTTGCGTTTGACACCGGCCACACCATTGACTTCTCGAATCTGCAGTAATATGTCGGACATGAAATACCTCACCTACCACGTGTGCCTGATGTATGCTTGAGTCCCTATGCTTGACTATACTAGCACGTAATGAACGACACGGTACCCATGCAAATGGATACCGTGTCGTCTACGAAACGTCGACAAAAAAATAAGTTAGTGTGACTTGATTTGATTGACCGACTCGTGCGCTTGAGTGCTCATCAACGCAACCGACTCATGAGAGCGCCAGCATGCCACCATATGGCCATCGCCGATATCTTTCATCTGTGGCTCTTCTTGTTTGCACTTGTCAATCGCAATCGGACAACGTGTGTGGAATCGGCATCCCGTTGGCGGGTTGAGTGGGCTTGGCACATCACCGGTCAAGATGATGCGGGTACGCGTGCGCTCAACGTCCGGGTCTGGAATCGGCACTGCTGACAACAACGCCTGTGTATATGGATGCACAGGGTTCTTGTAGAGCTCATTCCCGTCCGAGATTTCGACCATTTTGCCGAGATACATCACCGCCACACGATCGCTAATATGCTTGACCGCAGCTAAGCCGTGCGCAATGAACAAATAGGTCAATCCCAACTTGTCTTGCAACTCTTCGAGCAAATTCAGTACTTGCGCTTGAATCGATACGTCCAACGCGGATACCGGCTCGTCACACACCACAAACTCGGGCTCAACAGCGAGTGCTCGGGCAATACCGATACGTTGGCGCTGACCACCGGAGAATTCATGGGGATAGCGGTTGATAAAGTATGGATTCAAACCGACCAGCGCCAATAACTCTTCGACACGCTTGCGCACCGCATCTCTGCCTTGGCGCAAGTTGTGCACGATAATTGGCTCAGCAATAATATCACCTACCGTCATACGCGGGTTCAATGATGCATATGGGTCCTGGAAAATCATCTGAACCTTACGGCGCGTTCGACGCATCTCCTCAGCTGGTAACTTGGTGAGGTCAGTACCGCGAAAGTTCACCTCGCCGGCGGTCGGTTTGTACAACTGGATTAGCGCACGACCAGTGGTCGATTTGCCACAACCGCTCTCGCCCACCAGACCCAATGTTTCACCTTCTTTGATGGAAAAGGTCAAGCCGTCTACTGCTTTGACATCTCCAACCTTACGGCGCAAGACGATTCCCTTAGTAACAGGGAAGTACATCTTTAGATCCTTGACTTCAATCAAGGCATTCTGTTCTTTGGCAGCAGTCATCCCACATCCTCCGTCGCAGTATTTCACTCATCAGCACCACTGCCTACGATACGGCAACGGTCGGCTCCGAATTAATCGTGATATCAAACAAACAGGCCGCATTGTGGTTTTCACCGACTTTGCGCAGCGGTGGAACTTGCGAGTCACATGTTCCTGCTTTGTAGAAGTCACAGCGCGGACTAAAGGCACAAATCTGCCCCAATGAAATCAAGTCGGGTGGTAACCCGCGAATTGGCTCTAGCCGCTTGCCTGATACATTGTCAAGGCGCGGTATTGACTTTAACAAACCAATTGTATATGGCATGCGTGGATTATGGAAGATGTCGCGGGTTGGACCTTCTTCGACAACACGGCCTGCATACATCACCATCACGCGATCAGACATGCCTGCTACCACTCCCAAGTCATGGGTGATGATAATCACGGCCATGCCCAACTCTGCTTGCAGCTTTTCGATGAGTTCAAGGATTTGTGCTTGAATGGTCACATCCAAGGCGGTGGTCGGTTCGTCTGCAATCAGCAATTCAGGATTACACGCTAGGGCCATGGCAATCATCACACGCTGCCGCATCCCACCGGAAAACTGGTGCGGGTATTCGTCTACACGGCGCTCAGCTCCTGGGATACCGACAATCTGCAACAACTCAATCGTGCGTGCACGCGCCTCAGCATTTGATAGCTTCAAGTGCAACACCAGTGACTCGATGATTTGCTGGCCAACCGTCAACACCGGATTGAGAGATGTCATCGGGTCTTGGAAGATCATGGCAATACGATTGCCACGCAATTCACGCATTGCTTCTTCGCTCAACTTCAGCAAGTCTTGACCATCAAACATTACCTCACCACCCGTGATACGACCTGGTGGATTGGGAATGAGGCGCATCACTGAGAGTGATGTCACACTTTTGCCTGAGCCTGACTCACCCACGATACCTAACGTCTCGCCACGGTTCACGTAGAACGATACATTATTTACCGCTCTGACCACACCATCCTGGGTCTTGAATTGCGTCTCCAGGTTACGGACATCTAACAACGGCGCCATACGCAAACTCCACGTTCATCAATCATGGATAGGGATATCCTATCGAGATCGTCTGCTTATTCAGTTAGATTCTGGTGAAATACTGCTCGAAGACCTATATGCTAAAGTATTGTATGTTGATATTTATTTTTATGCAAGAGGAATCTCGTGAAGCTTCTTATAGTTGGTGCAGGAATTAGTGGGCTTGCCACCGCATACACTATAGCAAAACACACATCACACATCGCCATGCACTGTATCGAAAAAAGCCGTGGTGTAGGTGGTCGTGCAGCTACCCGGCGCCGTGATGGTGCCGTGTTTGACCATGGAGCTCAGTTTTTTCGTACCAATGACCCGCTCCAGCTTGATTTTTTTCGCGAGCAACTCGACGCGCACCAACTCATTGATATTGCCAAACCGGTATGGACATTTACGCATGACAATATGATTGCAGTTGGTGATCCCGCACAGAACACTGCACCGAAATTGGTGTATCGCTCTGGCATCAATCATCTTGGCAAATTGCTCATGCCCGACAATCTCCAAACCTCGTTTCAAACGCGCGTCCACTCCTTCGTACGGGACCACAACAACATTCACTGTTTTGATGGTGATCAACAAGAAATTGCGGTGGGCGATGCTATTTTGCTTACCCCGCCAGCACCTCAAACCATCGATATCTTACGTGCTAGTCAGCTTGATGCGGACGTTCAACAACACCTAATCAACGCCCTTGAACCCGCCACCTATCGACCCTGTGTGAGTCTCACATTCGCATTTGCCCAACAATTTGATTTTCCGTTTTATGCGTTAGTCAATAGCGATCGTCAACACGACATCTCTTGGCTGGCGTTTGAACACGACAAAGATGCCTCACGCGCACCAGCACAGCAATCACTGATTACTATTCAGTTGGCGCCGAATGCCAGTCGTGTGTACTGGGATGCCGATATTCCCACGGTCACTGCAACATTTCTTCCCGCGATACGTTCGCTCCTTGATTGCACACTTTCATCACCACTCTGGGTTGACCGTCAAGGGTGGCGCTACGCCCTACCTGACGGCAAAGCGGATACTCATCAATTACAAATGTATGAACGTTCCCATGGAGTATACTTTGCAGGAGATGCACTTAGTGGTCTCGGACGCGTCCATCTAGCATTACAAAGTGGTTTTGACGTGGCACAACGCATCATCGCCAACCATACATCGCTCGAATAGGAGTATTTATGTCTCAATCATCGTCGTGGCGTGCGCTGAGTATCGGTATTGGCAGTGCTGTCATTCTTGGATTATTCGCAATTATCATTTTTGCACCCAACGATAGTTATGTGAGTGCCGCCCAAAACGGCATTGGCATCTTGATTCCAATCACATTTTTGGCAGGTCTGTTCAGTTTTTTGTCACCGTGTACGTTGCCAATTTTGCCAGCATATTTTGCATTCACCTTCCAAGCAAAAAAAGAACACGTCACGCTCATGTCAATTGCGTTCTTTTTGGGTCTTGCCACCACCATCGTATTATTGGGAGCAAGTGCCACCGCATTAAGTCGTTTCTTGTTTAGCTACTTATCACTGCTGACCACGATTGGCGGTATCGCCATCATCATTTTTGGTGCCTTAAGCTTTCTTGGTATCGGCTTTGGTGGCATCAAAGTCATGGATCGCCCTCTTGGCGGCTTCTTTGGTTCGTACTTATACGGTGCTACATTCGCACTCGGTTGGTCCGCCTGTGTTGGCCCCATTCTCGGCGCATTATTAACACTCCTCGCCACACAGGGTGTAGCTGTTGCCCAAGGTGCACTGTTAGCATTCGTATATGCGCTCGGACTCGGCTCTCCGTTAATCATCGTGTCGACGTTTTTTAGCCGCCTCGGCAACGGATCTCGTTTTTGGCAGTTCATCAAGGGACGCGCCTTCGTTGTTACCGTCGCTGGTCGAGAGGTGTTGCTCCACACCACGAGCATGATGAGTGGCACGTTACTCATCCTAATGGGCTTACTGCTTGCCAGTGGCAATCTCACTGCCATCAGCGAGTGGACGCAACAAACGTCGTTGGCCCAACTCACCCTCTCTCTTGAAATTTGGTTGAGTTCGATCATCTCAGGTAAATAGGAGACGACTCGTGATGGCGCAGCGCATTCCTCATGCAGCCGGATGTATTGTTGTTCGCACGCACGAGCACCATCATTTGTTCTTGGTCATTCGAGACCAATACGGGTGTTGGACATTCCCCAAAGGTCATCTTGAATCCGGCGAATCGAGTCAGGATGCAGCCATCCGTGAGGTCTATGAAGAGACTGGAATCCGCGGAGAACTCGGCCCTCACGTGACAACGATCTTTTATGACGTCACCAAAAAAGGCCAAACCGTGCGCAAACAGGTCGACTGGTACCTCCTCTCCACAACCCAAATTGACGTCAACCTACAAGCCGATGAAGGCATTCACGAGTCTGCATGGTTGACGGCTGGTACGGTAGAGGAGTACCTTGGCTATCCGGCACTCATCCCTGTTTTTCAGCTTGCCCGCACATTACTTACCCCCGCATAACCACCATGTCTGACGACTATCTCGCACTTGCACAACAGCTCATTGCCCTCCAAACAACACCCGATCAACCTGCTGCACTGGCGACTGCACTCGCGTTGGTCACCAATCAATGTGCACATCTCACCATTGAGCACTTCAACCACAACGGCTCGCCAAGCGTGCTGATATACAATCGCCCGACACGACCGCACCAATTTCGTCTTATTCTCAATGGTCATGTCGACGTTATTCCTGGGCGTTCTAACCTGTATCGGCCAATAATCAGGCACCAACGTTTATACGGCATCGGTGCATTAGACATGAAGGCAAACCTAGCCGTCTTGGTGCATCTATTTGCGCATCATGCGGCCCACGTCGACGTACCGATTGCATTACAGGTCGTATCCGATGAGGAGCTGGGTGGATTTGATGGCACCTACCATCAAATTCAGTGTGGCGTGCGCGGTGACTTTATTGTGAGTGCGGAGACCACTGATTTTGCTATTGTTCATCGTGCAAAAGGGATTTTGTGGATCAAAATATGGGTTACAGGTATAACCGCCCATGGTGCATATCCGTGGCGCGGTCAAAACGCCATTCTGCGTGCGCAACAGCTCATCGCCAAACTCCTGGCTGCATTTCCACACCCTTCACGGCAAGTGTGGCGCACTACAGTGAATGTGGCACACATGCACACAAGTAACTCTGCGTTCAACAAGGTACCCGATACGGTTGAGCTCTGGCTAGACGTACGCGTTATTCCCGAAGATGCGCATCGCCTACTCGATATGATTGCGCACATCTGCGATCCCTTTCGCTACGAAATAGTCGTACACGAACCACCGTTGAATACATCGGCACAGCATGCAGACATTCAACGACTTCGTGCTGCAACAGCACACATCCGCTCCACACCGAGTCATATTCGTGCTGCGCAGGGTTCATCGGATGCACGCCACTACATGCATGTTGGGAATAGTGGTATTGAGTTTGGTGCGCGCGGTGGGGGTATTGCGAGCGATAACGAGTGGATAAGTATTCCTAGTTTGCACGACTACTACCGTATTCTGCTTCACTTCATACATCAGTTGCGCTAGTGTGCATTGCGTTGCGCTATGCGTTGGGCTATTTTTTCAAAAATCAACCGATACGCATGCATCACCGGCGCTATCTCAAGACGCCACGAAACAACAATATACGTAATCCCCGCACAGAGCGAGACGACGATAACTTGTACGAATGTGGGCAATACATCAATCGGTACAATGGCTTGAAACGCGAGAAGCATCGCCCACGTCACTGCTGCAGCAATCACACTCAACACGAGCGTCTGAATGAGCCCTAATCCACGCAAATCAAACATGCGCTGACAAATCACGACCATGATGAGCATGTGTGCAATCCATTGAACCGAATTCGCCCATGCGAGTGTTTCAGCACGTTCACCCAGCCAAGGAATGCCCACCATGACGGCCAACACATATGCAATGATGGCTCCACCTTGCACAATGTTTGGTGCTAGCGTACGCCCTCGTGCATAACACGCAAACAACAAGACCTGATCGATGGCGGCAGCCGGCATACCTGGTATGTAATACGCCAGGGTATTGGCCACTGCTTGCGTATCTTCTGCACTAAACGCCTGCCGCTCCAAGATGAACGCGGTCAACGGTACACGGACCAACCATAGGATGACGCTCGCGGGCACAATCAAGGCCATAACTACATGTAACGCGTGAGCGACGGTTTGACGAAATTCATCCAACGATGACTTACTCGTTAATCGTGATAATGTTGGCAAAATTGCTGTTGACACGGCAGCGGCTATCAATCCCAGCGGAAATTGTATCAGCGTCGTTGCATACCGCATGGTAGGGAGTACATCCTCACCGAAGTCACTCGCATACCGACGATCAATGACCGTTCCTATTGCGCTGAACATCATCCCCAGCGCCACTGGTGCATAGAGTCGCCCTATCTCGCGCACCTCCGGACTATGCCAATCCGGCAACCACTGCCACTGCATTGTCCGTAACCCTTGATACTGCAACACGACTTGGAGTACCGCACCAACCACCATCCCCAGCGCTAGCGCCACAGGTCCGATACTTGGGCTAAAGATGACAGCCGCAAGAATCAGTCCAATGTTAAACACACTTGTCACAAACGCTGGGAACAAGAATTGTTGTTGTGCTTGGAGTGCGGCCGTCATAATCCCAGCAATAACCATGCACGGTACCGCAAAAACCATCCACCGCACCATTGTGACAGTCACAGATTGCAGATCTTGATCA
The DNA here is from genome assembly GCA_016875555.1 of Chloroflexota bacterium. Taxonomy (GTDB): domain Bacteria; phylum Chloroflexota; class Chloroflexia; order Chloroflexales; family Roseiflexaceae; genus UBA965. The sequence continues at coordinate 26,380 of VGPG01000009.1, forward strand.
AATCCACCTGCGATGACCGCCACCACCCATGGAGCAGCAATCATTATTGGGACGAGTAATCCACCGACAATGAGCACCATCAAGCTCATCACTTGTGAGACCGTCCGTGCAAACTGTTTTGGTTGATTCGCCACACGACTAAATACAGGTACTAATGCAGCACTTAACGCACCACTTAACAATAGGTCGTACAGGAGCGTCGGTATGGTTGCCGCCGCAGTAAATGCAGCAAGCTCAGGTCCTCTGCCAAATGTAGCAGCAAAAACCGCCTCACGGATGACCCCTATGAGACGGCTGGTAATATTGCCTACTGCAATTAATATCGCCGCAATTGCGACGGCTCGTCCTGGTGATGGTGATGCTGAAGCAGACACCGTGCCCTCATTTTCTGTTATGGGAGGAACTGCAAAGGATCAACGGCTTTGCCACCCACAAGTACCGTGAAATGCAGATGAACACCTGACGAATACCCACCACCAGACGCATCATAAGTGCTACCCATTTGACCGATGTAATCACCCAAATCAACCACATCGCCAGTACTAACAACCGGTCGCTTCAGCATGTGCCCATAGTGCGTCACAACGCCACCACCGTGATCGATTTTCACACAGTAACCGTAGCCGCGGCACCATCCTGCCTCAATGACGCGCCCATAGCGCGCCGCATATATGGCGGTACCCGCTTTG
>VGPG01000010.1 GCA_016875555.1 Chloroflexota bacterium
TCGTTCCACTTGGGGCGATATGGCGTAACTGACGTCCCACATCGCTCCAATTCATCGTTCCGCTGAGACCTTGGCGGAAGAGGTGAACTACCTGTGCAATCTCCGCAGCCTGTTCTTGAACAAACTCAAGACGGATGTGACGCACCCCTGCAGTCAACCAGCTTGCCATGTGCTTGCTCCCCTCTTGGGCCTCGCCACCAAACACCGTATTTCGGCACCCAACATCTGCAATAACCGGGTGGACACGTCCATTCCGATCGCGGAGAGCGACTTGGTGTTGTTCACAGGGTCGACCACAATCCTTATAGCTGGTTCCATTCGACAAAAATCGACAAAACACGCAGTGCTCAGTATGAAACACCGGCAAATGGTGATACACAATGACTTCGATTGCTTCACTGCCCAAATGACGGACCATTTCGGCGATTTGGACCGCATTACAATCATGCGTTGGCGCCAAACGTGAGATGCCTGCATCACGGAGCAACTGTGCAGAGAGTGGATTGGCCGCATTCAAACTAAAGTCGCCGATCATCTCCGTCACACCGTGCACATGGAGCTCTTGTAGCAGACCCGCTCCACGTACCAAAATCGGGCACTCAAGTTTACGCAAGAAGGTGACGACGCGCTCTTCACCTGGTTTGATGACGCGTGGGCTGGCCACATGTACGGCAATCCCCGCCGCACGCACCTGTGCAACCGCATCTTTGAGCCCGTATAACTCGAGATAGTCGAGTGTGATACTCGCCGGCTGTGCAGCAATCGCCGCCGCAAGTTGCCACTGTTGCCGTACTAGTACGTGGATGCGTGGTACATCATCGCGCACACCGGTTGCCACAATACGGCGTTGTGCCTGTTGCAACTGTTGCTGTGCATCATGCACAGTGCGTTCTGGGGCAGCACCTTGTAGCGCCTCAAGCTGGGCAACAGCTTCACGACGGAGCTGATTCAACGTCGACAGTGGCAGGCAGAATGGCACATCACCATGAAATTGCACATCGTCGAGCGCATATGCCGTACCACCGAGCCGACCGAACTGTTGAACAATGATTTCACGGGTTAGTGGTCGTGCATCTTCTTGGAGTGCAGTCACCTGCTGGGTCACCGTCACCTGCGGGCGATGGACAAGTTGCCAGGTGATACGCACCGGTGTATCTGATACCGTCTCAATCAGTACCCGCACCGGTTGGCGGGCTACCGGTTGATTGGCATCGAGATACGGCTTGACCAGCTTCGCAAGGTCAGGGTCATGGGTCCGCCATACAATGTCGCCGACACGAATGCGCTTTGTATTGATGGCACCTCGACCAAACAACAGCCGTTGACGCTGTGGCGCATCCGTGTGCATGGCAAAGATCCGTCCGCCTTCTTCAGGCTCCTCGGGACTGCGCCAATCAGCCGCATCAAACACCAGGCCATCACCCGCTTTGAGTGGCACATGATTTGGCGTAATCACAATTGCATCACCTTGAATGGCCACCACACGCCCCACCTCAACACCGCGATGACGTGGTGCCCGACCATTAACCACCGTCTGATGGTTGGTGCCACTGATAAATGACGGTGCCAGCCCACGTGAATAGACTTGCTCGAGCGCGATACGTTCTTCGGAGGTTGCAGTGTGTACCTGCCCTTTGAGAGCCGCATCAACCGCCTGTCGATAGGCCCGCGTAGTCATCGCCACATAATCGGCATCTTTGTAGCGTCCTTCAATTTTGAGCGATGCAATACCGATATTCACGATTTCGGGGACCAAATCGAGTGCCATCAAGTCACCTGGAGACAAGAGATAACGGGCATCACCGAGTGGGCGCTGCGCACCGTCCACCAGCAGATCATACGGCAAGCGACACGCCTGTGCACACTGACCACGATTTGCGCTGCGCCCACCCCACGCCTCCGACGAAAAGCATTGGCCGGAGTACGACACGCACAGTGCACCATGCACAAAAATCTCAAGCTCGAGATCGGTCATACGCTTTATGGCACGGATTTCTTCGAGCGATAATTCGCGCGCAAGTACGACTCGATTGATGCCGAGACGCCGGGCAAATTCGACTCCCGCCGCATTCGTAATACTCATCTGCGTACTGCCGTGCACTTCGAGTTCTGGAGCGATTTGATGCGCGAGTTGTGCCATGCCAATATCTTGCACGATTACCGCATCCGTACCTGCAGCAGCAATCGCTGCAATCGCACGACTCGCTTCAGCGAGCTCGTGACCAAATATCAGGGTGTTAAAGGTCAGGTAGCCACGCACACCACGTCGGTGCAACGTTTTCATCACATCGGGGAGCTCTTCGAGGGTAAATCCCACCTTGGCCCGTGCCGTGAAGTGCGTCAGCCCAAAGTAGACGGCGTCGGCACCAGCTTCAATGGCCGCCTCAAGTTGTGGCCAATAGCCAGCCGGGCTCATGACTTCGGGACGAATTATCTGTGTCATTTGCGCACTATCCGTTTCATCATTCATTGTTAGAGAATCTTTTCAAGTCGAGCAAAACTCGCAATCAGGCGCTTTTCACCAACGACTTTGTCAGCAAAGTTCACCAACACCTCTACATCATCGTCAACCACTTTGGCGGCCATGATGATTCCCTCACCAAAGCGTTGATGACGTACCCGGTCACCAACAGCAAATTCCACACTCGGCGCTGCAGAAACGGACGGCGTATGTACCGGAGGAGTATCGTTCCATGTACGGTACTGTGGCGACTGCGACGACGGCTGTTGGGCACGGGTCATTGTCGGCGCCACGCTACCCAACCCCGTAGTTACCTGCAACATGCCTTTCGGGATGTCCTTCAAAAATCGTGACGTCAGCGTTGGTTCGTACCGCCCGTACGTCATACGCCGTTGCGCACGTGACAACATCAACCGTTTGCGCGCACGCGTGATACCCACATACAAAATCCGTCGTTCTTCATCTATTTGTTCGGGAAAAAGGTGTGTACGACTGTGGGGAATCAACTCATCTTCGAGCCCAACGATGAACACATTGTCGTATTCGAGACCCTTGGCCTGATGCATGGTAATACAGACGACGCGATTGTCGCGTTCGACCGGTTCTCCTGTGGCTAATGTGTCCACATCGGCGACCAACGCCACTTCTTCGAGAAAGCGAAATAGCTGCTCTTCGACTGGCAACACAAGATACTCGCCACTGACCTGCCGCAATTCATTCACATTTTCGATGCGTGCATCTGCGTCGCTATCGTCGTACATCTCGGCAATTGCCTGAGTAAACTTCGTCTCACTCAACACCGCATCAAACGCCTGATTGAGTGGCAATGTGCGCACCTGTCCACGCAAATGATGCACCTTCGCCCCAAATGCAATGACGCGTTGTCGGGCTGCTCCTTTGAGGGCCGGGATTGCCTGGCTATCGGTGGCCACCGCCACCATCGCACCAAACACCGACTGCGCCTGTGATCGCGCCCATTGTTGCAGGTGTGTCAACGACGATTGACCTATACCACTATTGGGAAAATCAAGGGCGCGTTCGAGTGACACATCATCATCTGGATTCGCCATGAGACGCATCCACGCTAGCAAATCTTTGACTTCACGGCGTTCGTAGAAGCGCATACCACCGACCAAAATATACGGAATCCGCCGGCGTCCCAACGCCTCTTCAAAGGCTCGGCTTTGTGCGTTTGTGCGGTACATGACTGCGCAATCGGCATAACGAGCCACCCCACTCTTGACGAGGCGGTCGATGGCATCACACACGCGCTGTGATTCGTCATTTTGATCGCTACAATCGCGCCACAACACCGGTTCACCACCAGGTATCTGTGCCTTAAGGATTTTGCGATGGGCTCGCTTCGGTGATGCATCAATTAACACTTGTGCAACATCCAAAATCGCCTGCGTACTTCGATAGTTTTCGGGCAGCACGATGACCTGTGCCCCAGGAAAGTCAACTTCAAACTGCCGAATATTGCGAATATCGGCACCACGCCACCCATAAATCGATTGATCGTCATCGCCCACAACAAAGATATTGCCAAACCCACGCGACAGCGCACGCACAATCTCGTACTGTGCTTTGTTCGTGTCTTGATACTCATCAACTAACACATATCGAAATCGTTGTTGATAACGATCTTGTCGCACTAAATCAAGTCCATACAACAACAAATCGTCGAAATCCAAGGCACCCGCTATCCGCAACGCCTGTTGATACTGTGCATACAATTCCGCATAAATGCGCGACTCAGGACTCCTACTCGCCTTGGCATAGGTGGCAACATCGAGCAGTTCGCTTTTGGCACTTGAAATCGCACTCAGCACGGCACGCGCAGTGAAAGTCTTTTCGGGGAGATTGCGTTCTTTGATGAGGCGCTTCATCAACCGTTGTTGATCGTCATCATCATAAATGACCCAACCGTCGGCCAATTGAACACTGCGCGCCTCACGGCGGAGCCAGCGCGCCGCCAAACTATGGAAGGTGCCAATGGTGACTTGTTCAGCAACACGTTCACCGATAAGGTTGGCCATCCGTTCACGCATCTCACGCGCAGCTTTATTGGTAAAGGTGACTGAGAGAATGGCACTCGGCGACACGCGTTTTTCGTAAATTAAATAGGCAATTCGATGCGTCAGCACACGCGTCTTCCCCGAGCCAGGACCTGCCAATGCCAAGACAGGACCATCAACGGTGGTTACGGCACGTTTTTGAGAATTGTTGAGGCCAGCGAGCAAATCGACGGAGTTCTCCACGATGCGCCTCTTTGTCTACAAAAAACCAAGTGGGGCCATGCCCCACTTGGTATTATCGCACGAATTGAACGACGTGACTATGCACTTCGGAAGATGAAGCCAATCCGACCAAGTACCACTTGAGCGCCGTCCGGAAGTTGTGTGGGCACGCCCGGATCGATGCGTACACCGTTCACGCGGGTATAATTGGTGGATTGCAGGTCGGTAATCATCCACTGACCATCAATCACGGTCAGGCGTACATGACGACGACTTACGCCGCCACTTTCGGCACCATATGGCGTCAAATCAATCTCCGGATGCACTGCACTAATCGGATCGCTACGGCCAATGATGATTTCACGACGCCCTGCCGGTAACTGGAGTGTCGTCCCAGACTCAAGCTGGAGACGTGCCGGCGGTGCCGCAGGATTCATGACCGGGCCAACCGGGCCGCCCAGACTGACTGGACTAGACGGTGCCGCAGCAATCAACGCATCACGTGGCGCTTCGGGGAGCACGTTCTGCGGGATTTCGACCGGGGCATTCGCATCACGCACACGCACCGCATCATTCGTCGGCATGGCAGTGGGCGGGACAATCGTGGGTACGGGTGGTGGTACCGGTATCTCGGGTGAGGCGATTGGCGCACTCGTGCCAGACTGCGGTGTTACCTGCACACCTAAGGCGACCAATTCCTTGCGCAGACGATCTTCGGTGTCACGTGCTTCGACAATTCCTTGGATGACGGCACGCGGTGTCGCCAAGCCGAACGTGCGTTGCAGTTGTTCAAATTGATCAATAATCTCAAGTTGCCGCATGTGATCCTTGCGCAGACGCTCAATCACCTGTGGATCTATTTCGGGCGGAGTCGGGAGCGCATCGAATTCTGCCTGTGCATCGCGCAGTTTGTGCTCAGCCTCTTCGATGCCCATTAACACTGCTTGCGGTGTTACTTCACGGAACGCGTTGCGCATCTGATTCAGCTGCTGAATGATGTCTTTTTGACGTTTGATTTCATCTTCAAGCACCTGTCGCTTCTGCCTTATGGCCTGCACATCAATACCCGCTGATGGCACTGTTGAAATCACCGCAGCTGATTCATCCGCCACAGGCTCAACTGCGTCGATACGGTCAGCAGGCTCATCAATGCCACCTGCATCGCCACGACGATCTGCATACACGTCAACTGGAGCTTCGGGTTCTTCAGGCGCTTCAGGCGCTTCAGGTGCGACTGGTGCGTCTACGGGCTGCCAGCTGGCTGCCTGATCGACACGCGTGTCATCATGGGGGTGTTCGGCCACGACGTGTGTCGATTCTTCGGCCACAACATCGCCATCAACAACCGGCACATCGTCTTTTGCTGACGCATCGGCCGTATCATCAACCACTTCATCTGTAATTTCATACTTGATGCCCACTGAGGCTGCCGTCCCACCTTGATGAATATCGTTCATGTTGCTTGATGCGCCCACAAATCCACCGCTTGGCAGATCAGGAATGCGGATTTCACCACTTACGCTCGTTGGTACTGGTGCACTCGGTGGTGGGATGGTGGGCATTGCACCCGAATGACCGGTATATTGTTTGAGCACATGACCACAAATATCACAAGATGATTCGTCGAGAAGCACCACAGCACCACACCGTGAACATGTCAACGCAGACACCACCACTGGTTGCGACTGAGACACACTGGTAGCGGCGACACCTGCGGTGGCGGGCTCTAACTTCGTGCCACAATATTCACAGTAGCGTGCATCCATCTTATTCATTTCATTGCACATTGGGCACAACATACGCACCTCACTTTGTTACCGGCCGTCAGACTCACATCGAACCAGCACTACACTGATATTATCATCGCCGCCCGCTTTGTTGGCAGCATTCACTAATGACTTCACCACCGCATCCGGGTTGGTTGAGTGGCGAAACATGGTAGCGATATCATGATCGCGCACAAGCTCCCACAAACCGTCACTACACAGCATCAACACATCATTGGGACGCAAGCGCTCCACGTAGATGTCGACCTCTGCCACCGACGCAACCCCTAATGACTTCAACACACCATTACGATGTGGATGCGTATATATCTCATCCTCGGCAATATGTTCGAGTTCGACCAGTTTCATCACTAACGAATGATCGCTCGTGATACGTCGTAGCTGGTCATCCCGCCATATGTAGGTGCGACTATCACCGATATTTGCGATGTAGGCCACATCACCGAGCACGAGCGTCATCGTCAACGTCGTGCCCATATTATTGCCGAGACGTTGCGCCTCCTGGATGACACGCGTATTGGCGAACTGCATTGCATCATCGATGCACTGCACCACGCCGGCCACATCGCTGGCAAAATGTGGGTTGCTCAACGAAGCCACGTTCCCCGCAATCAGGTGCTCAAACAACGCTTGAATTGCCGTTGCACTAGCCACCTCACCAGCGGCGTGCCCGCCCATACCATCCGCAACGCCAAACAACCCTACTGCGTAGTTGTTACCATCACGCAACCAGGTGGTGCTGTACATCAACACACTATCTTCGTTGCTGGTACGCTTACGCCCATTTTCGCTGATAGCTGCCACAACCATGCGCATCCAGCGACGTGACTCGTACGGCACAAGTGCCGTTTCGACCTGTATGCAACAATCGTCAAGTGTAGTAATGATCCCAGCCCGGACGTCAGCAATAATATTCAAAAGCGGATTGACATCAGCATCAGCAATATCAAATCGGCGCGTTATCCGGGGCACTTCAACAAATGAACCGAGCACGTCTACCACGTGTTGCATCACTGCTGCTTCTGTAGTGTTGACGGCAGTAAGTTGTGGGGCTGCGCGCAACGCCACGGTGCCGTCAATTTGAAATACCACGTCCGCTGGATTTAGATGCCCTAGTTGATAGCCCGCACGGTAGAGATCACGTGCAGCGCGAAAAACCGCGCGTGCTAACAATAACCCATCATGCGCCGACAACGGCGCAAACGTTGAACCGTCGATTGGCTTTGCCATTACGACAATCCCCTGAGGCGTCTCAAGTGTCTCGTACGTTTCAGGGAGTTGCAGTAGATTCCCTGCTATTTTACTATTTTTATACAATTCAAGCAACATACCGCTTTGGGCCGTCTGGTGTAATTCGGCACGGTATCGTCGTGGCGTAAATCGCGCACCACATTCACCACAAAATTCATGGCTGGGTTGCCCCTTACGCGCATCACAAGACCAACAACGATGCCATGGCTCATTATCTGTGACCCATAACAACGCTTCTTGTACTTCACTCAAACTAAAGCGTGCTGATGCACTCGTTTTGGTTAGTTTGTTTGCCACAACATCCTCGTCTGTGATACATACGTATCCTACCACATCCCTTCGGCTTCCTCTTTTTGGATTCAATTACAGTGTGCTAACAAGACAAATTTACAATGAGTTATCATTTACAAAATAGTGTGTCATACATCTTCCTTATACCGCAACTCCATCATCATTGACCAATAGGATGCATGTATCACATACCATCAAATGGGACACATCATGCGTCGATGGTCGCAGATTACCGAATTACGATGATGTCGTCATCCTCAAACGTGGTTTTACGAGTGTTTGTAGTACAAAATGATTATACCACAACGACCGACCTATCATACAGGCATCATGTATACTACATGCAACAGCAACTGACCATGACACAGGTAACCATGAGTACAACCCCTACGCAGCCAGCTCCACGTCCTGACAGTGTGTTGTTCAAACTAATGTATCAGGCAATTCGACCGCATTGGCGACCACTCATGGTTGCATTTGTGCTCCTTGGCATCACGGCAGCGCTCAACGTAGTCCCCCCGGCTCTTTTACAGTGGGCAATTGACGGACCAATTACCACAGGCGATACCGCAGATTTATTACCAATCACCATCTTGTACGGTGGTACGGCGGTTGGCATGTTTGTGATTCAATACGTCTACACCTACTATTTACAACAAGCCGGGCAACGGGCGCTTTCTGATATGCGTACAAATTTATTCGATCGCATCATGACGCAAGATCAAGCGTTTTTTCATCGCAACCCCGTCGGCGATCTTGTGACTCGTTTGACGAGTGATGTTGACACCTTGAGTGCGCTCCTTTCGACGAGCGCAGTCACAATCATCACCGAGGCGGCCACACTCATCGTGGTGGTGGTGGTCATGTTTAGTATCAACTGGCGTCTTGCACTCCTCGTCGTGGCCATCTTACCCATCCTGGTATTGGTCACGCGCTATTTCAGCGGGCGTGTCCGGAGCTCCTCAACCGGCGAACGTACCGCCCTAGCGCGTGTGAGTTCATACCTCAACGAGCAACTTCAGGGTGTGCCGGTCATTCAGGTGTTTGGCGCACAACAAAGTAGTCAAGCGCGATTTGATGATTACAATCATGGGTATCGCCGTGCATTAATTGTGCTACGACGGCATAGTGCGGTTTTTTTGATGACCCAAGAAATTCTCGCTGCTGTCGGCTTAGCCATGCTTCTGTACGGCGGGGGTCAAGGTGTGCTGTCGGGGTGGGCGACATTGGGCATGTTAGTAGCGTTTATTCAATATGCTGACCGTGCATTCCAACCAGTACTCCGACTATCCGAACAGTACAACGCGGTCCAAATCGCCTTTGGTGCGGCAGATCGCATTCAGCGCACACTTGAGGAGACGCCGACCATCACAGCCCCTGACAAACCGGTTGCACCACCTCATCCGCTCAAGGGAGATGTGCTGCTCGAGAACGTGCACTTCTCGTATCTTCCCGATCAGCCCGTGTTGCGGGGCATCACGCTACACATTCCGGCTGGTCAACGTGTCGCCATTGTCGGGCCAACCGGTGCAGGCAAATCAAGTCTCATCGGTCTTTTGGCGCGTTGGTACGATCCGCAACTAGGTCGTATTCTCCTTGATGACGTTGATATTCGGCATCTTGACCCGCTCGATTTACGCGCGCTTGTCTCGGTGATTCCCCAAGACCCGGTGACGTTCGAAGGCGATGTTGCATTTAACATCAAACTCTACCGTGAAAGCGTGCCATACCAGACAATTGTCAATGCGGCCCAGCTCGCAAATGCGGCGCAGTTCATCGACCGAATGCCACACCAATATGCAGCAGCCATTACTCCCAACGGCGCAAACTTATCGGCTGGCGAACGCCAACTCTTGGCTCTCGCACGTGCAATTGCCCTTCAACCGCACGGAATATTGATTCTTGATGAGGCGACGAGTAGTATTGATACGACCACCGAAGTCTTGGTTCAAGAGGCACTTGAGCGCCTCTTTCATGGGCGGACAAGTATCATCATTGCACATCGTCTGGCCACGGTACGTAGCGCAGATCGTATCTTGGTAGTCCAAAAAGGTCTCATCGTTGAAGATGGAGACCACGATACCTTGATCGCACAACATGGCCTGTATGCGACGCTTTACGCACATCAACTCAAGGATTGATACGGCTCGTAATGACCACGTCATACCAATATGGTCAGAGCATGCTGGCATGTTATAACGCACCATAATGTGCTATATGCCACATATGGGCAGCCATGAGTGCGGTTGTGCACCGGGTGTTATGCGCTGTAATAGAGACTCATTTTTGATGCTACACTAGTACTCTACAGCATCGTTAGGCAGTTGGGCGTGGTATGTTTATCGCACGGCATGATTTAATTTTTAATAATATTGATCGATTGAGTTATGGTGTCGCAATCTGTGACATTGATGGCGACGGTGAATTCGAGTTCGTCGTAACCGGTTACGGCTACCATAACTTGGCCCTCAAATGGAACGGCCGCGGTCTCCTTGATGCGGCAGATGCCGTCCTCGCTGATCAGCACGGGCAGGCCATTGGTGTGGCTGCCGGGGACATTGATGGTGATGGTATCGAAGAAATCTACGTCCTCAACAGCGATACCTTGGCGGGCCCTAAGCAACAATTTGATCGGCTCTTTGCACTGCATGGCGGTCAACGTGTTGACCTTTTTGCACAACCTGAGACTCAACCACTGGCGAATCGTAGCGCAGGTCGCTCTGTGAGTGTCATCGATCGATTTGGATTTGGTCGCTACGCATTTTTTGTGGCAAATTATGCGGCCGTGATGCGCCTCTACGAACTCGATAATAACTGGCGGCTCAACGAAACAGCGCGATCGGCCGGGCTCAACTATGCCACAGGCGGACGCGCAGTAGTAGCGGGCCCACTCTTTGGTAGCGATGTTGATCTTATCGCCATCAACGAACGAGGCGCAAATTTGGTGCTTGCGAACCGCGGTGATGGCACGTTTGTGGATGTGGCAAATGACTGCCAGATTGTCGACCGCCAATTCCACGGGCGTGGAGTGGCCCTGTTTGATGCCAACGACGATGGCTGCCTTGATATCGCCTACGGGAACTGGGAGGGCCCGCATCGCCTGTGGGTCCGTGCCGGTAATACGCTGCCATTCCACAATATTGCGCCCATGGAATTGGCCACATCATCGCGTATCCGCACCGTCATCGCCGCTGATTTTGACAATGACGGCAACCCTGAACTCTTCTTCAATAACTTCGGTGAACCGAATCGCCTATTTGGTCGCCGTAGTGGCCAATGGATTGAACTCGATATCGGCGATGCACGGGAAGCAGATGGGCTTGGTACCGGCGCCGCAGTGGCAGACATTGACGGCGATGGCCGCCTCGAGTTGTTGATTACCCACGGCGAAAGTGCCCCCCAACCGCTGAGCTACTACCAGATGCCCGCAAACGGCAATCACTGGCTCCGCATTCGCCCGCTCACCCGGAGTGGTGCTCCTGCACGTGGCGCGCTGGTCACCATCCAACAAGGAGACCGCATCACGGCCAGTGTCATTGATGGTGGGAGTGGGTACTTGTGTCAAATGGAACCAGTAGCCCACTTCGGGCTTGGCCAGAATACATCCATTGACCAGGTGAGCATACAATGGCCAAGTGGTGCAACTACGATTATTACTCGTCCCCACGCCGATCAACTCATCATCGTGCCACACCCGGCAGTCGATGATGACCAAATTTTGTAATTGCCAGATGAGGGATGCAACATGAATACACCTCCACACCACATGGAATTTACTGATATAGAACAATCATTGCTGGCACCGTTTGTCACCGACATGACATCGTCGATTTTCGGCTTGCGGAATTTGCCGGAAGTCGTCAAAGGCGCGTTGTTCTCGCGCTATAGCCGGAGTGACAAAAGCATTCGTCGCATTCTCCTCGATGAGTTCATCAATCTACCAGAGTCAGGGTTCGAACAACTCGTCGCGCAACTCGGGAGCGAAAGTCGTGAGCAACTCGTTGCCACCCAACAGGCCGAAGCGTTCTATGACCGCGTTCTGGTGGGCTACGGCGATGATTCCGTGGCTGAACTTGGCGGTGCTCATGTCGCCTGCGAAGAAATCAGCAACGTTGCCGCCAAAATCATCGAAGATGCGCGCATCGGTCTCAGTCCACTTGAAAAATCAACTCGTTATGTCACCTTTAACAAAAAAGTCAACGGTCAATATCGCTACGTACGCGAGACGAGCATCATGCAATCACGCTGGGCCGATGCCTACGAAGCAACACTTGACCACCTATTTGACACCTATGATGCACTGCTTGAGCCGACCATTGCCTGGGTGCGCAGTCGTACCCCACGCGACGCACAAACCAGCGAGCGAGCCTACAACTCGGCAACACGCGCCAAAGCCTGTGATGTGCTGCGCGGCCTGCTCCCCATGGCCACCCGCACAAATGTCGGCCTATTCGGCAACGGCCGCGCCTTCGAATACCTGATTACGCGCGTCGGCTCACATCAACTCGATGAGATGCAACAGGTCAGTCACGGACTGCAGCATGCACTTGACAACCTTATCCCATCATTCGTCAAACGTGCGGCATCACCACGTGGCGCCGCCATGCGCGCCTACTTGGCCGGCGCACGCCAGGCGAGTCAACAACATGCGAACGCGCTACCCAAACCAACCTCGCCCACAACACATGCACACACCACGCTCATCGACTACGACCGTGATGCGCTGGTACGCGTCGCCAGTGCCGCACTCTACCCGCACAGTCAATTGTCGCTGAGCGAGATTACGGCATATGTGCATGCGTTACCACATGCAGAACAGGTCGCAATTGTGACTGCTGCGGCCGGTGAGCGAGCCGTGCGCTTCCACAAACCAGGGCGCGCCTTCGAAGAGGCACGCTACGTCTTCGACATTGTGGCCGACATCGGCGCCTACCGCGATCTGCAACGTCATCGTATCTTGACGCAAGAACGCCAAACGTTCGGTCCTGACCTCGGGTACATCGTGCCACCAGAGTTGCAACTCGCCGAACTCGATGCCCCCTACCGCGTGGCCATCGAGCGCGCCTGTGCCCTTGCGCGTGATATTAGCGAAGATCTACCCGAATCGGCTCAATACGTGGTCCCCATGGCCTGTTTGATGCGCTGGCGCTTCACGGTCAATCTCCGTGAGGCCTACCATTTATGTGAATTGCGTTCGAGCCCCCAAGGACATCCCACCTATCGCGCAGTAGCGCAACAGATGTACCAACACATTGCACAGGTCCACCCCGAATTAGCGGCTGCCATGAAGTTTGTGGATCTCAACGACTACGAACTCGAACGCCTCGAATCCGAGAAAAAGCTCGACCGCAAACTGCAACAAGCACAACAATGACAGACGAACCCTGCGATGCTCATGCCACCACACATGAACGTCGCAGGGTTACGATTATGAGCGCCTACTGGGCCACATCGTCTTCGTGATCGTGTTCGGTATCGCTCTCCGCATGATCACCCGTAGCAATGAACAAGCACTCGTTGGCACGTACCACGGTACGATAACGGCGTGCCCCTGACTGCTTGTCCTCCCACGACTGAGTCATCAGACTACCACGTACCATGACCCGGCTCCCGGTGTGCAACTTCTCTTGACACTGCTCGGCCAAGCGATTCCAGGCCTCAACCGTGATCCATTCGGTCTCGTACTGCACACCACTCTCACCACGGCCGGCGATGCGTTTGGTCGCCACATTAAACGCACAGACCTGACTCTCCTTGCCGACCTTGCGGAGTTCAGGTGCACCACCCAACCACCCAATCAATTCAACGTTGTTCAACGTGCCACGTACAGCGCGCATCGTGCGCCTCCTTTGTGCTTTCACATGAACCCGCGTCCATGTGTTCGCCAGCACTACCGTAGGAGCACCCAAAAAAGGTACGCGACAGTACAAAATGACATACATCACGACGACGGTGTGCGTTTACGTCCCGATTGTAGGCGTTGAATCAACTGATTGGCCTCACCATATGTCAGACTTTCAATCGATGCATTTTCACCGATTACTTTGGCAACTGCCACATCAACATCGACATTGAGTTCATGTGCCTTCCGCCGGATTGCCTCAATTTGACTTGCATGTGCCGGCACTGCATCGCGTTGGTACTCGTCGATGGCACGACGGAGCTGGTCAATGACCAGCGATGCTTGGCGACGCGACAACTTGCTCCCATCGAGACGACGCTCCATAAGGAAGTCCGCGAGTTGCTGGGCATCCCAACCCAACACACGTTGTAAATCGCCGATGCGCTCGAGTTGGCTGGGCAAGGCAATACGTTCGCGGTCATCACCATACGACTCGCGTGCCTCAAGAATTTGCGCTCTGGCCGAGTCTTGTTGCGCCTTAAAAATCCGCCAGCCGAGTTCAACGGCTTGTGTAATTTGTTCATCAGTGGCATCGACGTCAAGCGTAATCGTTTCTTCGATGGTCACATAATCCTCACCGATTTTGACGGCCGCACGATACGTACGACTCACACTCGGTTCGTGCTGGGCTTTTTTGCTGGCCATGTTCCAACTCCTTTATCGTACTCAGCGCAGTGGGGCTTGATCGAGGTCAATCACTGCCCCCGAAAAGACCGCCGCCTCAGCGCTGGCATAAAACGTTATGGCATTTACGATTTCTTCGGGACGGAGCAGGCGTTTAATCGGTCGGTGTGCACTGACTTTTTCTGCCCAATCATCGCCGTTGCCCAGTGATTTTTGTAGGCGGTCCTCACCATCGGTATGAGTCCAGCCAACATTAAACACATGCACACGAATCCCTTCGTGACGGTGGGCTGCTGCCAGATTGCGCGACAGCGTCATTAAGGCGCCTTTGCTCGTGGCATACGCCAACAAGTTCGGTGCACCGATGTAGGCGTTCAACGATCCCACATTCAGGACCACAGCTCCGGTAGGGTTGGCGCGTAAGGCGGGTAAGGCTCGTCGCATAATCAGCATAGGTGCACGCACGTTCAGTGCCATCATCGCATCAAAAAACGCTGCGTCGGTGGATTCGAGCGTGCTCCGTGATACACTCGCCGCATTGTTCACAATCACATCAATGCGCCCATGCTGTGCCAGCGCCGTATCTACGAACAGCTCACACCCTGCCGGGTCACACAAGTCAACATCAACATAGGTGGCCCGGCCGTGACTCAACGCCACCAGTTCTGCTGCATCCTCAGCACCAAACCCACAAAAGACGACATAGGCACCTTCGCGCAGAAAGCGCTCAGCCGCAACGCGGCCGATTCCACTGGTTGCGCCACTCACTAACACCACATGATCAGTAAATCGATGATTCATTGAGTCTACTCGGTTCTTTGGCTGATTACCTGCATTATACTCCGACCCATCACAAATCCTGCTACAATGGCGGCACTTTCACGCACACCACAAGGAGCGCATCTATGCACGCATTGATGAAGTTGGCATGCGGTGTCGGCCATGTTGGCATCGGTACAATTGAGCCACCTACGCTCGTGCCTGGACACGTCATCATTGAAGTGGCGTATACGGGGATTTGTGGCACCGATTTGCACATCTACTACGACGAATTCAAAACCACCCCGCCTGTCGTGATGGGCCACGAAATCGCTGGCCGTATCGCCCAGATTGCCGACGATGTCACCGGGTTACGTGTTGGGATGCGTGTCACCAGCGAGACCTACTACCACACCTGTACCCACTGCCACCACTGTCGCAACGGTCGGCCGAACCTCTGCGTACAACGCAAATCCATTGGCTCTGCAGTACATGGTGGCTTCACCAAACTTGTGCGCGTCCCCGCACACAACATTCATCGCATCCCCGATACGATTAGCGACCGCGCCGCCGCACTCACCGAGCCACTTGCCTGCGTCATTAACGCCATCGATCTGAGCCGCATTCACGCCGGCGATGTGTGCGTGATTGCCGGGCCCGGCGCCATCGGCATGTTGACGCTCCAGGTGCTCAAAGCGTATGGGGCCTATGTCATCGTGCTTGGGACCAATGTGGATGCACCGCGACTTGCGGTGGCACACTCACTCGGTGCTGACCAGGTCTTTGATATCTCGACCACCGACCCAGCACCACACGTCAACGATGTGACCGATGGGCTGGGCGCCGATGTGGTACTCGAGTGTGCCGGCGCTGGCCCAGCTGCACATCAACTGCTCCACCTTGTGCGCCGCGGCGGACGCTATACGCAGATAGGGCTCTTTGGCAAAGCAATTAGTTGGGACATGGACCAAGTCTGTTACCGCGAACTGATTGTGACAGGCAGCAATGCAAGTGTCCCGTATGCCTGGGACCGCGCATTACGCCTCATGGAACACGGGTTGGTCAACACACACGCATTGATTAGCAACGTCTATTCAATTCATGAGTGGCAGACCGCATTCGAGGCATTCGAACGCAAACAAGGCCTCAAAATATTGCTCACGCCCGATTAACATCATGGATTTGGGCGGACACCGCACTCCTTTTCATCATGTAGTCACATACTGTTGACAATAATGATATGATTGTGTCACCGTAATTATTTACAGTTGAATAGGTGGTGTGTATGTCACAAGTGTCATGGAGCGAAAAAATCCGCTACGAGATGGATAACATCCTCGCCAAGGGGACAGTCGCACTTATCGGAGTCCTCGCCATCGCATCGCTTGCAGTCATCATCGTTGCGGCGATTATTGTGACCATCTTTCGCCTAAATCCTGAATTCGGATTCATTGACTTGATGTGGATGTCACTGATGCGTACCCTTGACCCTGGCACCATGGGTGGAGACTCCGGCAGTTGGAGCTTCAAATTCATGATGCTCTCAGTGACTATCGGCGGTATTTTCATTGTGAGTACCCTCATCGGTGTCTTGAGCTCAGGCCTTGATGAGCGCCTCGCCGAGATGCGCAAAGGCAAATCAAAAGTCGTTGAACGCAACCATACCGTCATCTTGGGATGGGGTAGCCAAATTTACACGATTATCAGTGAACTCATCGAAGCGAATGCGAGTAACAAATACGCCTGTATTGTCGTGATGGCCGACCTAGATGCCATTGAGATGCAAGAGCTCCTCCACGCACATATTCCCGACCGACGGAGTACGCGGATTGTCGTCCGCAGTGGCAATCCGGCAGATAGCAGTGCGCTGCAAATGGCTAATCTGCCCGACGCAAAATCCATCGTTGTTGTGCGCCCCGAAACCAACGATCCCGATATGGCCGTCATCAAAATCCTCCTGGCAGTCATCAATGATCGGCAACGCCGCACTACGCCATACCACATCGTGGCCGAAATCAACGACCCCAAGAACATCGCTGTCGCCAAAATCATCAGTCGCAATGAAATAGAACTCATCGCAACCGGTGAATTAATTGCCCGCATTACCGCACAAACCTGCCGACAATCCGGTTTGTCTATTGTCTACACCGACTTACTTGATTTCGGCGGCGACGAAATATACTTCAAATCGGTGCCAGCCCTCGCCGGACAGTCGTTTGCGCACGCCATGCATGCATTTGATACGGCGAGTGTCATCGGCATCGTGCGCCCAGATCAATCGCTCCACCTCAACCCGAAACACAGCACGATTCTTGGCGCAGACGACCAATTGATTTTTGTGGCTGCTGATGACAGTGCAATTCATCTATCCTCGACGCCGATGACACCACTCAACCAAGACGCCATCGTCAAGAAGGCACGCCGTCGAGTCACGACCGAACGCACCATCATTCTCGGCTGGAACTGGCGTACGTCACTCGTTGTACGCGATCTGGACAGCTACGTAGCGCCCGGATCACATGTCACCATCGTGTGCGATCGCGCATTTGACACTATTCAAGCCTGGCATGAACAGGCCACCTTTGCCAATCTCACCGTGACAACGCTCAATCAAGATACAACCGACCGTGAGGTCCTCGATGGACTGCAGTTAACTACGTACGATCACATCATCGTCATGGCCATGTCCGATGTGCTCGACGTGGATGGAGCCGATGCCGCTACCTTGATGACCCTTCTGCATTTGCGCGACATTGCCGATCGCACCATACATCACTTCACCATCGTCAGCGAAATGCTCGATGTGCGCAACCGCCGGCTCGCAGATGCCACTCGTGCCGATGATTTCATCATCAGCAATCGCCTCGTGAGCTTGCTCCTTGCACAAGTCGCCGAAAACAAACGCCTGAATGCGTTATTCACCGATTTGTTCGACCCCGATGGCTCCGAGATTTATCTCAAACCAGCTACACATTATGTGAAAGTAGGTGTTGAAGTGAATCAAGCGACACTCATTGAGGCGGCACATGCACGCGGCGAAATTGCCATCGGCTACCGCATTCATGCGCAGTCATTTGATAGTGGCACCAATTATGGTGTCGTCCTCAATCCGGCCAAATCACAGCGCATTACGTTCGCGTCTGAGGATCGAATCATCGTGATTGCTGAAAGCTAACGCTCGGCTACACCGCATTGTATATGCACCGCTTTCTCATGAAAGAAGCGGTGCATTTCCTTTGCAAAATCGGTATACTGAAGATGAGGTTACCGAGAAAGGACTTCACATGGAACTGACCATTAATGGCCAGACATATACGATTGCAGACCTAGGTGATACACGACCACTCCTCAATGTCATTCGCGACGAACTCAACTTAACCGGCACCAAAATCGGCTGTGCGATTGGCATATGTGGCTCCTGCACCGTCCACGTGGATGGTGTTGCCACACGCGCATGTCAAACACCCGTGAATAGCGTCATCGGCAAAGAAATCCGCACCATCGAAGGCCTTGCAGAAGCCGATGGATCGCTCCACCCTGTGCAACAGGCATTCCTTGAACTCCAAGTACCACAATGTGGTTGGTGCATGAGTGGACAAATGATGACTGCGGCTGCACTTCTCGCCCAAAACTCCGCACCAACGGCTGACGACATTGTCAGCGCCATGGATAACAATTATTGTCGCTGTGGCACCTATCACCGCATTCGTCAGGCTGTTGCCCGTGCTGCTGCAATCCAACAGGAGAGCAACGCATGAGTACGACCAAACCCAAACGTTGGCGCATCAGCCGTCGTGGATTCTTGATTGGCGCAGGGACAACCGGCGCACTCCTTGCACTTGGGTGGGTGGCCGGCCTCCCCAAATTACGACTCGCCTTATCTGACGTGGCTGAAGGCACCGAAAAAGCCTTCAGTCGCGGAGCGCCACAGGCAACTCCGACACAGTGGTTTGTTGTAAAACCTGATAACACCGTTGAGCTCTACGTCCAAAAAATCGAAATGGGTCAGGGTATTCACACAGCACTCGGGCAAATCGCCGCCGACGAACTTGACATTCCGTGGGAGAACTTGCGTGTCATCGCGGCTACCACCGGTTCGTCGGTTGACGATCCAAACGGTACCGGCAACAGCGAGAGTGTGGTATCGCACTACCTGCCTTTGCGCAAAGCGGCCGCCACGCTACGTGACATGCTCCGTACCGACGTCGCCACCATGTGGGGGGTAGCAACTAGTGCACTTGTCATCAACAACGGCGTTATCAGTTACAACGACAAATCCATCACCTTCGGCGAAGTAGTTGCGCAGCATCAAGGTGAATGGCAAGTGCCTGAAGGTGAACCAACCCTCAAAAGCGCTGACCAGTTCCGCTATATCGGTCAATCACAACCACGCGTCGACTTGCCGGCCAAAATTATCGGTGAAGCACGTTATGGACATGACATGCGTCTGCCCAACATGCTGTGGGGTGTAGTAGCACGTCCCACCCAAATCGGTGCAACCATAGCCAGCGTGGATGCCAAAGATGCCGCATCAATGCCGGGCGTTGTCAGCGTCATCGTTGAAGATCAGTTTGTGGCGGTGGCAGCCGAGAACAAAAGCCAAGCAGCGGCCGCAATCGGCGCCATGCAAATCACTTGGAACACGCCGCAACCGCTTGTCCAGCAAGCAGACATTGACCGCGCTACGACGGTCCAACCAGGGAGTGGCGTTGTCATTCAAACCGAAGGTGCTGTTGACTGGTCGAGCGAAGGGGTCATTCGACGTGAGTTCCGTACGCCGATGGCAGTTCATGCACACCTCGAGCCACAGGCGGCACTTGTCGATGTCAGAGCCGACGGCGTCGAAGCTTGGGTGTCAACCCAGGTGCCGGTTGGGCTCCACGATGCCATTGCCGGTGCACTCGGGCGTGACAAGGCACAAGTCAAAGTGCACCCGGTCTATCTCGGTGGCGGCTTCGGGCGCCGACTCGAACCAACCCTCGGCGTCGAGGCTGCACGCTTGTCGCAAGCGGCAGGCCGCCCCGTTTATGTGAGTTGGAACCGTGCCGAAGAGTTCCGCAACGGCTTTGTTCGGCCGCCAACACATCATGTCATGCAAGGCAAAGTCAGTGCTGACGGAACCATTGAGGAAATTGAGCATCATTTTGCTAGTGGCGACGTGCTGTTGACCATCTTTCCTCCGGCAGTGGGCACGCTACTCGGATGGGACATCGGCGCCGCCCGCGGTGCAAAGCTGTACTACACCGCCACCACGGGTAAGCGCACCATTGGCCAACGCGTTGCGTTGCCGATTGCCACCAGCTTCTGGCGTGGGCTCGGTCTGTTGGCCAACGGCTTCGCCATCGAAAGTTTAATTGACGACATGGCGCATCAGGTCGGCATTGACCCTCTTGCATTCCGCCTCAAAAACCTGCCAAACACACGCTTTGGCGAGCGCATGAAGCGCACCCTCCAGGCAGCCGCTGACGCTGCCGGATGGGGGACTCCACTCCCAGCCGGTCGGGCGCGCGGCATTGCCTGTTCAGCCGATGCTGGCACGTGTGTGGCCCAAGTTGCCGAAATCTCGATTATGGAGAACCAGATTCGCGTGCACCACGTCTATGCGGCGGTTGATGCAGGACTCGTCATTAACCCCACGGGTGTGCAAACGCAGACCGAAGGTGGCATTGTCATGGGCATTGGGTCAACCCTGATCGAACAATTAACCGTGGTTGATGGCGCTTTCAGTGCATTCAACTTCGACAAGTATCCACTCTTGCGCAATAGTCAGTCGCCCGATATCACGGTCGTTATCACGGGCGGTGAGGATGATCCTGGCGGTATGGGTGAACCTCCAATGGGACCCGTGGCTGGTGCAGTGGCGAATGCGGTGTTTGCGTTGACTGGCCAACGCCTCACATCTCTCCCTCTGCAGTTGCCGGCGTAATTCTCAGGACAACACGTAGGCAGGTTGACATCATCGATATGTCACCCTGCCTATGTATGTAACTGAGTTAATGACCATTTTGGGCATTTAGGTCAAATGCTGTTGCATCGTGTAGTTTTTCACAGTATAATATCACCTGTCTATGGTGTGGGTCAGTAGCTCAACGGCAGAGCACTCGCCTTTTAAGCGAAGGGTTGTAGGTTCGAATCCCACCTGACCCACCAATATGACATCTCTTGTGTCTGTTTTGTAGCAAATATGCTACCTAGATCGGCCCGAATGACCGCTGTTTGAAATGTCACACCAGGGGGGTATCGGTATGGTTGCTTTTTTTTATTTTACATTTTGTTAAATATTTCACAAAACC
Organism: Chloroflexota bacterium; assembly: GCA_016875555.1. Lineage (GTDB taxonomy): Bacteria > Chloroflexota > Chloroflexia > Chloroflexales > Roseiflexaceae > UBA965. The sequence continues at coordinate 21,609 of VGPG01000010.1, forward strand.
ACAACACACAGTATGTGTGTGTTGCGCACTCATTACATCACCGCTACAAACGAACAAAATCCCTGTTTCGACACACTATCAATCACATTCAACCTCACCAGCATGTTCGTGCTTTGTGTATTACGCACGGGTTCAATTGCCGTCAGCGGCGTCAGCATATCTGCCCCAAACGGGTAACAACGCGTATACGGGGCGAGCGCATGACGACCGGACGTGCATGAATAAACAAGGAGGGTTGTATGGCTTCCAAATCGGAGGACTCCCACAACGAGCACGAGGAGTTTAATGCGATCGGCACACTTGTATTTGTGTTGCTGATGCTCCTGGGCTACGTCATCTACAGTGTCTTTATCTTTGGCATTCGCTTACCGAGTCCAGTTGGGCGGATTGACCCGACCAACATAGACCAGAGCGAATTTGCCACACCTGGTTTAACGCAGGAAGCGGATGGGGTGTACACCTGACGGGTTGTTGCCAAAATGTGGTCATTCGATCTAGGGAAGGGTGTAGAAAAAGATGGCACCATCCCGATGATTACCATTCCCACCGGCAGCACCCTCACCATCAAAGCGACCAGCAAAGATGTCACGCATGGATTTTATCTTGAGCAACACGATGTGAACGTCATGATGTTGCCATGACAAATTTCACAAGTTGCGGTCACATTCGATCGACCAGGGGCATTTCACATCATTTGTCATGAGTACTGTGGCCCTGGGCATCACGGTATGATTGCCAAGATTGTGGTCAAATAGGAGAGCACATCATGCAAAACACACATACTGCGCGACCAGGCGCACTATCGTTCCCCAAATTCGGGTTATTAACGAGTGAGCAGTGGTTACTTGGGGCACACATCATCACCGCCCTGGCTGCGTTGTCAATCGGCATTTTCCTCGGCCCATTCCAAGTATTTCGTCGGGCACCAGCGCTTGAGTGGCAAATCCCAGTATTTACCTACTACTATCAAGCGTTAACGGTACATGGCGTCATGAATGCCCTATTCTTCACGACCTTTTTCATCGTGGGATTTAGCTACTTTGTCGTGACGCGGTCGTTACAACGCGATATGTGGAGCCCAAAGCTTGCCTGGACGGCATATTGGAGCATGTTGATTGGGATTTTGTTGGTCCTATATGCGTTAATCACCAATCAGGCCAATGTGCTCTACACCTTCTATCCATCGATGATCGCGCATCCAACCTTTTATTTGGGTTTAGTCTTGTTGGTTGTGGGGACTTGGATAGTCACCGGCAACTTGTTTATGACCTACAGTCAATGGCGCAAGGAGCATGCCGGTGAACGAGTTCCATTAGCCGTGTATGCGACGCTCGTCAACTTCGTGATTTGGACGGTCTCAAGTATTGGTGTAGCCATTGAAGTGTTGTTCATGTTGTTGCCCTTATCGCTGGGGTTGACCAACACGACCGACCCGCAGACAGCACGCGCACTTTTTTGGTTTTTTGGTCATCCACTTGTGTACTTCTGGTTATTACCTGCATACACGTCGTGGTACACGATGTTGCCAAAGCAGACCAATAGCACGATTTTGAGTGACCCATTGGCACGTGTAGCATTCTTACTCTTTATGCTCTTCTCGATACCGGTCGGGGTGCATCACATGTTCACCGATCCCGGGGTGAGTGCCGTCATGAAGGGGATTCACACGGTATTTACCTTTGTAGTAGTGGTACCGAGCTTTTTGACGGCGTTCAACATTGGAGCCATGCTTGAGCGTGCCGGGCGTCAACGCGGTGCGACGGGTATTTTTGACTGGTTGTGGAAGCAAGATTGGCAAAACCCCATCATTGCGGCCCAACTCTCTGGCATGCTACTCTTCTTGGCTGGCGGATTTTCGGGCATCATCAATGCGTCGTTGACGTTGAACATTGCCTTACACAATACCTCGTGGATCCCGGCACACTTTCACCAGACGTTGGCAGGCGCCGTGACCATGACCTACTTCGGTATCTTGTACTGGTTGTTACCAATGATTCGTGGGCGCAAGTTGTACAGCACCAGAGTAGCCTTGTGGCAGGTCTACACCTGGTTGGCCGGCATGGCGGTATTCGGTCACAGCTATGGAGCAGCCGGCATCTTGGGCGTCCCACGCCGTACCGACCTTGGTGCTGCACCATACGTCAATGAGGCGGCAATTATCCACCTTAACTACTCAATTTTGGCCGGCGTCTTGTTGCTGATTAGTTCTGTCTTGTTATTCGTCAATATCTTCGGCACGTTGTTCTTCTCCAAAGAAGTCGACGCCACCAAACCACCAATCGATACCGTGGCCAAGACCAACTCACCGCTGTTCCTAGAGCGCTGGGGATTCTGGTTAGGTGTCGTGTTACTGCTGACCATCTTTGCCTGGGGACCCGTCTTTGCCGAGACCATTGACTTTGTCAACGGATTCAATGCCCCCGGCTATCGCCCAGAGAGCATAACGCCATTACCCTAGGGGACACGGGCACACGTACCATGCCTAACCGCTGGTACGTGTGCCTCTTGTGGTGAAGGAGCATCCCATGGAGTCAACCATATCACCGATACTCTACCGGCAAATTGTTGCGGGGTCGTTCATCGGATTTGGTGTCATATTTATGCTGATTGCGTTGGCGTACTTTCATGATGTGGCAGCAATAGCCGCCACGCCGAGCATCGTATGGCAATTTGTGTGTGGGGCGCCCGTGCAAGATCAGACAACCGGACCACTCATGCTGACCGTTGGTGGCATCACCGTAATCAGCGGACTCGGAGCATGGTTTTGGCCGATGAATCATCGTACATCGAATTGAGATAGCAGAATGCATGTGATAGACTGAAGGGGTAGCGTGTTCACGCCTGTATGGGAATCGACCAGCAGGAGTTATTATGTCATCCTCAGATTCGCGCCCACCACAAGTCACGCATGCCATGGAGGATTACCTCAAGGCGATTTATGAACTGGCGCAAGATCATCAGCAAGTCACCACATCCGTTCTCGCAGAACGCATGGGGGTGCGACCAGCATCAGTTAGTGGCATGGTACGTAGTCTGGCGGATCTCAACTTTGTTACTCATACACCCTACTACGGCGTCACACTTACCGCCTCGGGTACACGCGTCGCACTCGAAGTACTGCGACATCATCGCCTCATCGAGTTGTATTTGGTCGAGGCGCTCGGATTCGGCTGGGACGAAGTGCACGAAGAGGCCGATCGCCTCGAACACGTCATTTCCGAAAAGTTCGAAGCGCGCATCGCCGACTTGCTCGGGCACCCCACACTCGACCCACACGGTGACCCTATTCCTAGCCTTGATGGCGTGGTGCCACACCACTCGAATATGAGTCTCGCAGAAGTTCCTGCTGGCACATGCAAGCCGATTGTGCGGGTGCGCGGTGATAACAATACGGGTCGACTGCAGTACCTCGAGAGTTTGGGCCTGATTCCCGGGAATCTGGTCACCGTTGAGAGCGTAGCCCCATTTGATGGCCCATTAGTGGTGACCGTGGTAGGCGCCTCGCATGCACTCGACCGCCGCCTTGCCCGCCTCATCTACGTCGCCAACGAAAGCACCACGTAGTCACATGTACCATCCACCGAGTGACCAGTTCATTGCCAAAATGCACACCATGTATGGCGCTATCGGCAAGCAGTGGTGCGATAACTTGCCCAATCACCTGTCACAATTAGCGCACCAGTGGAATTTGGCACTTGGACCAACGTTTGAGCTGAGCTTCAACTACGTATGCGAGGCAACGCGCCTCGACGACAATTGTCCCGTGGTCCTCAAGACCGGCGCGCCGACACCCGAATTCATGGGTGAGCTGACCATGCATCGCCACTATGCAGGACGTGGTGCTGTCCGATGCCTTGCCACAGACGCCGAAAAATACGCCGTGTTGCTCGAGCGCGTCTACCCCGGCACACGCCTCCTTGATGCTGTCACCGATGATGAAGAGGCAACCACAATTGTGGCAAACCTCATCCGTCCAAGCCTCTACCCGGCGGCCGCTGATTTGCACATCCCAACGATCATCGACTGGGCGGATGATGCGCTGACACACGCAGTACAGGTATGTACAACACGCCACGACCTGATTGACATCAATCACATTTACCGCGCCCAGGCGATCTTTGCTGAGCACGCCCAAACCACACCATA
>VGPG01000011.1 GCA_016875555.1 Chloroflexota bacterium
ATGAGTTGGTCACGGAGTGCTCGCTCGTCTGGTGTATTACTAAAATCCGAAAAGCTCGTTCCATACCAATCATATGCTTGTCGATGCTGATGTACCAACCACACAACTTTGTTGGGATGCTGGACAAAGTACGAAGGAAATTTGGTGGCAATAACCAGATCAACCGCTGTGCCGTCTACTTCTCGCAAATCAACCATGCGCCAGGCCAGCATACTATCAAGCAAATGGGAGTGCGGTTGCCAACGATATGGTAGCGACACGGTATCGACCGTGTGTCCAGCATGGCGTAGTGCATCGCGTAACCCCTCTACCAGTAGCTCGGCGCCACCGCGCACAAATGGCACTTGAGCGTTGCAGATGATGATGCGCATGCGTGTGCCCTCGTTATACGTTCAAAACAGCGGTGGCGACCCGTTGCGCCACATCGGGCCAACGGCAATTCTCGAGGACATAGCGCTTGCCGTTTTGGCCCATCTGGGTCATCAACTGTGGGTTGTAGAGCATGATGTCGAGTGCCGCCGCAAATGTCGCAAAATCGTTGAAATCCATTCCACCATCAGCTTCGGTCACCGCACTCGCCGTCACAGCACAATCTCGATTGACCAACGCAGGTCGCCCTTGTAACCAGGCCTCCATCAGGACAAATGCGAAGCTTTCTTGTGTGCCCGCATGCACAAAGATGTCAGCTGCAGCAAAGGCATTGGCTTTTTCTTGTTCACTCAAAAAGCCCACATCACGTACAAACATCCGCTGGTACGACGTTAATGCGAGTTCATCACGTCCGGATAAGACGAGTGTCACCATCCGCCCTCTGCGCATAATGTATTCCTGCACAAAGCGAATCAACAGTGGGACATTTTTGGTGCTGTCTTTGCGGCCAGCAAAAAAGAGCATCGGCGTGGTGATAGCGAACTGTGTCTTGAATCGTGCGCCGTCGCCGGTTACGCCCAAATCAATCCCCAAGCGGGTCAATGCAACGCGCTCGGCTGGTAACGCATATTGGCGCATCAGTAAGTCGCGTTCAGCCGCGCTATTTGCCAGTAACCGTTTGGTATGTGTGATTTGCCAATCAGTAATGCGATGATAGGCATACGGCTCATCGTGCATACACGGCAACAAGTAACTCTGGTCCGGTGCGAGCATGACACCCCATACACTACTCGGGAGTGGGTATGGCACGAACACAAATCGTCGGTGTGAGTGTTCGTGTGCTATCGCCTGCAACATGTCGTTGCTATAGGCCAGCGTCGAGAGAATCAACAGCTCGAGATCACCAGGTTGGATTTGCTTGATGAGTGCCCGAATGCCGTTGTGTTGTTTGATGAACGGTGGTAACTCACCTTTTTCGAGCGGTGGACTAATGGCAAAGCGTCGTACGACAACTCCTTCGTCAATACTCTGCCCAGCCACATAATGCGGCTCATGCGGTGCAAACAAATCACGCGCATTGGTTGCCCATACCTCCACGGTATGTCCCGCATGATGAAGCGCTATGGCGAGTTTGCGTGCGGCCGTCTCGGCGCCGCCTGCTGTGTCTGGGCCATACCACGTACTGACAATGGTGATCGTGTTATTCATGGCGGCGACGAACTTGATCGATAACTAACGAAACTCGCATAGCAATCATGTATGTGCTCATCTGTACGAGACTGAGATGTATCGCCCGGTTGCTCTGGTTCATACGATCGACAATCGGATTTATGTACCATCGGAGTAAGAACCGTTGTCCCATGTGGATGATGCGAGCTACGCGATCCCGTAGATTTCGAGCTGGTAACGGCCAATGTGCCTGTATACGAGCGCGTAGATTCCGCTCTGCTTCGTCGGTACGCATGTCGTGCTCCCACATGCTAAACGGTGCCTCATTTGCGGCAATTTGCTGTTGCATTGTGCGTGCCGTCTGGCTTTCAGGTACCGCTGTCAATGGTGCGGCATTCGAAGGAGTGCCTGGTGGTATTTGCCCCTGTGTTTGTAACTGTTCTTGATATGAATCCACGAGAAGACGTAAAGCACGCAACACTGCATCGTTATAGGAATTTTGCTGTTCTACGATCGGATTAATATACCACCGTAGAAGACGTCGAGTCACTTTTTGGAGTAACGCAACTACGCGACCAATGATTCCGTTGCCTTCTATTGGCCAATGTGCCGATATCACGCGAGTTAATTCCAATTCGTGCAACGCTTCGTGTAATGCACGTAATTCGCCGTTGTTGGCCTCGATGGGCTGTGTGTTCTGTTGCGTGTTTGTATGGATACGTTGCTGCAAATCACGCAACAAACGCTCTACATCAATCGTGTGTTCTGAACCATTCATGATTCGCTCCTCGCACTCTGCTTGCTCAAAATTGTAGCATAACCATATTAATCGCGAAAAATATATGTGTTTGGGTAATTGTTTCGTCATGCAATTGCTAGTGAATTATTAATACACCGTAGACAACCTCATTAGGTTCTGTGATGCAAGGTGTGTTCCCCGGTGACAATCAAGTTGTGGTCGATTTAGCCGATCTACTTCCTGCCCAACGCATTTTGTACGTTATCGCGTCATCATAAAAAAGTCGTTGCCACCGCGCGTAATGGCACTCGCTGCACAAGCTACCGTCAGTGCAATGAATCTCGTATCACATTGGTCTGATGACCCTGCGACCTCAGCAGTAAACGATCAAACGCAGACAACATCACGGCTGAGTCGTTTATGCAAGTCTATTGCGAAGTGCAACTCCTCACTGACGTTGATGGCGATAGGCGCGTCTCACCTGGCGATATTGTGCGTTTCACAGTGACTGGTCAAATTCCGGGAATGAGGATGCGTTGAACGTAGCGATAACAGACACATTTAGTCGATACACAGAATTACAATCTGGCAGTGTGGTTACCTCACGTGGTGCTGTCGAGATTGGCAATATTGGCGGAGATACAACCGTATTAGTTCGGCTTACTTCGGTTGAGGATGGCGCTGCGCCTTTTGTGATTACCTACCACGCACGAATATCACCGTCACTCGATACCACCGTGATATCGCAAATCGCGCATCAACCATCGTTGACGTTTCGATCATCACGGATGCGAACATCGTCTACCATTCACACCGATGATCCGTCAACAATTGTGTTGGCAGATCCAACCATTTTGTACCTTGCAGGTAGTCAGCGATTGGAAGTCGTTACGCAAACCATGATTTCTACGACATGAATAGTAATGGCATTGCAGATGTGGGAGATACACTGCTGTATCGCATCGTGATTAAGAATCTCTCATCTGCTACTGCACTCAATGTGCGTATGAATGATACACCCGACACCAAAACGAGAATTGATATTGGAAGCGTGCGTACGACCCATGGGAGGGTAATATGAGGCAATAAAAACGGTCATACTCGCATCAGTGTAGATGTGGGTGCACTTGAGCCGTCTGGGACGGTAATCATCACATATAACGTAAAAATCAATACCACCGCATCTGGCACAATCGTGAATCAAGCGTCTGTGACTTCCGATGCAGGCACCATTACTTCGGATGATTCACGCACTGTGGCATTAAATGTTCCAACAAACGTACAAGTCGGAACACGCCCTGCCGCAATTACGATGACTATCTACGTGCATCGCCACACATACGTGGTGCACTCATTGAATGGCACACATCTCGTGAGGATGGTATGTGGCGCTATCGCGTACATCGTGAACTGGCGAATGGACGTCGTGAGGTTGTCTCTGCGTGCGCGAGTATCATTGCCACCGGCTCATGTGTTCGGGCTGCGCATTATCAATGTATTGACCGAAACCGACAGGCAGTCCGATATGTCATCGAAGAGATAACACGATTTGGTGTCTCTACCTTCTATACCACCGTCACACGCACTCGATAAACATGTGGTACTTTTGCTGTGTACAACATTCACCGTTCCATCGTGCGATACTGCACTATAATAATGATCGGAGAGGCCTGTACGCAGTAGTTGGAGTCCTTGTATGCATGTCTTGCTCATTGGAAGTGGTGGCCGTGAACATGCGTTGGCCAAAGCACTCGCATCGTCACCGCGTTTATCCACGTTGACAATTGCACCTGGGAATCCGGGTATGGCGTCGTTGGGTGAACTTTTGCCGATAAGTGACATCGATCACATCCGTGTGTGGGTGCGCACTCAACATATCGATTTGGTAGTTATTGGACCTGAGGCACCGCTTGCCGCTGGTTGGGCAGATGTTTTTCGCGCAGACGGTTATGCCGTTTTTGGGCCGAGTAAATCAGCTGCGCGACTTGAAAGTAGTAAATCATTTGCCAAACAACTGATGCAACGTGTCGGTGTGCCTACCGCGGCGTTCCGGTCGTTTACATCTGCAAAAGAAGCCCAAGCATTTGTGCGATCCGCAAATACGCCGTATGTGGTCAAAGCCGATGGCTTGGCGGCTGGAAAAGGTGTTGTGGTTGCAGACAGTGTAGATGAAACACTTGATGCGATTCAGCTTGTTGCAAACACGCCTGCAGGTCAGCAAATTCTGCTTGAAGAGCGATTGTATGGCCCAGAAGTGTCATTGATTGCACTTTGTGATGGTGTGCATGCATGGCCGCTCCCATCATCACGCGACCACAAACGTTTGCTCGATGGCGATGAAGGACCGAATACGGGCGGCATGGGGACGATTTCGCCATTGCGTGCAATAAATTATTCGACCGCACAAGAACTTGTTCAGCGTACAATCACTCCAATATTGAACGTGTTGCAGGCGCACAACATGCCGTTTATCGGCGCATTGTATGCTGGGTTAATATTGACCGAACATGGTCCAAAGGTAATTGAGTATAACGCACGATTTGGTGATTCTGAGACACAAGTCATGTTGCCACTTTGTGATGGTGACATGCTAATCGCATTGTATACCGCCGCACTCGGACAACTGAACGATGATACATTGCAATGGAGTAATCGCGCTGCGGCATGTATTGTGGTGGGCAGTTACGGGTATCCGAATCTTCCACGTCGAGGTGATCCCATTACTATTAATACTGAGCGCTTACCAACCGATGGCTATGTGCTTCATGCCGGGACACAGCTCGTAAATGGACAGCTTGTGAGTGCTGGTGGGCGTGTGCTGAATGCAGTTGGTATTGGCACAGATATGCATAGCGCATTGCGCACAGCCTATGAGGTTGTTGATTGCATCCAGCTCCATGGTATGCAATACCGGCTTGATATTGGTCAGACGGAGCTTTTATGAGTCAAACCACGTTGGCCATTATGGTGTCTGGCGGTGGCTCAAATTTACAAGCCGTCATCGACGCAATCGCCGCGGGTGAATTATCTTGGCGTATTGGGCTGGTGTTGAGTGATCGTCCGGAGTGTGGTGGGGTCCAACGTGCCATCGCACATCGAATTCCAGTGTGTGCAATACCCTATCCACCTCGTGCTACGGCAGTCCAACGAGAAGCATGGGAGCAACGTGCACTCGGTGTCGTGCGTGCGTTTGCTCCTGATATGGTGTTGTTGTCTGGATTCATGCGCATTTTAAGTGCTGAGACATTGAACTCGATATCGATCCCTATTATCAATCAACATCCGGCATTGCTCCCCGCTGACGGTGGAGACACATATGAGCTTGCAGATGGCCGTGTCATCCCTGCGTTGCGTGGTGCACATGTAGTTGCAGATGCGCTTCGATTACGCATCCCAATGACCGGTTGTACCATCCACTACGTAGTGCCGGAGGTTGATCGTGGACCGGTCATTGCTACCCATGAAGTGCCAGTGTTGCCAGATGATACGGAAGAATCGTTACATCAGCGTATTCGTACTGCCGAACAACGACTCTTGGTGCGCACACTGGCGAAAACCGATTTCTAAATGCAAAACGCACCGCGCTTCATGACCGAAGCGCGGTGCGTTTGTGTCAATTAATCGCGTCGAACGCCCAAAATACGCAACATGTAAATGAACAAATTGATGAAATCGAGGTAGAGTGTCAATGCACCAATGATAGCAAATCGTTGTGCATCGTCCGCACTGCTCATCTGCGTGGACATGCGCGTTAACTTCTGCACATCATACGCAGTCAATCCTACAAAGATCAACACCCCTGCGATGCTGATAATCAGGTTGAAGACGGAGTTCTGGAAGAACAAGTTAATCAGTGTTGCAATGATTAATCCGATGACGGCCATCATCAACATGCTGCCAAGTTTGGTTAGGTCACGCTTCGTGGTAGCACCGTAGACTGCCATGACAGCAAATGTGCCTGCCGTCGTGAAGAACGTCGATGCAATTGATTCTGCAGTATATGCCAAAAAGATTGGCGTCAAGGTGACACCGTTCAAGCCTGCATATGCCAAGAAAATCAACGTTGCCATCATTGGACTCATTCGTTGCACGAGTGCACTGAGTCCAATTACCATGAGGAGCTGGACAATGAACAGCCCGAAGAAGACGATTGGATTCATGATCAATGCCATGATGCTTGCATCGCCGACCAATCCGGTTGATACTGCACCAGTAATCAACAAACCAGCGGTCATCCATAAATACACTTGTTGCATGGAGCGTTGTAAGAGCGTGGACTGCGCAGATCCAACTTGGGTTTGCATAGTTTTTGATTCCTTTCGATTGAAATGCTATGTAGCACTACAATTATGCCATATGTGACGATAGTCGATGCGTAAGAGTTGCATCAGAAATATCTCAGCGTGGTGCGGTCGTGTAATCTGATATGATGATAAGCGTATGGAACAAAACAATGCGCAAACACCACAAGTCATACTTGCATCCGCGTCACCACGTCGATACGAATTGCTATCATCGTTAGCGATAGAATTTACTGTTGCAGTCAGTGATGCTGAAGAATCAGATATCGTGCCCGACGCAACGTTGTTGACTGTTCTTCCGCAGGTTGCGGTGACCCTGCATGATCATCCTACGATACGTGCGTGGCGTAAAGGCTACCACATTGCGTCAATGCATCGCGATGTGGTGGTGCTCGCAGCCGATACTATTGTTGTTATTGATGGCCAGGTCCTCAATAAACCACTTGACGTTTCGGACGCACATCGCATGCTCCGCATGTTGTCTGGTCACACACATCAGGTGTACACCGGAATGACGCTGTTTGTCGCGGGGCGACGACCGCTGTTTCATGTCTGTCGCAGTGATGTGACCATGCAACTGCTTTCAGATCAGCAAATCATCAATTATGTGGCAACCGGTGAGTCGCTCGACAAAGCCGGTGCCTACGGAATTCAAGGAATGGCTGGCACGTTAGTAACCGTGGTCACAGGGAGTTATACGAATGTGGTAGGTTTGCCACTTCGTGATACAATTTCGCTCCTTGCCCAAGTGCCAATCATACCGGGACGCGATGCGTTGGCCGCATATGATTTTTGGCGTCGTACGCTACAGTATGCATCAGTGCCTCACGGGAGCGACATATGAGCTACCGCGTTTGTGTAATTGCCAATCGCCATGCTGGTCAGGCTGCATCACAATTGCACGCATTCAACGACGCGTTAGCATTATGGCGAGCAAACGGTTGGGTGGTTGATGAGTACTATTTGGCTGCACCTGGTGATGCGTCTCGATTTGCACAAACATCAATTGAGAATCACTATAATATGGTGGTGGCTGCAGGTGGCGACGGCACAGTGAACGAAGTGGCTAATGCCCTAATCGGTTCTACCGTCGTACTTGCCCCGCTCCCGATTGGGACTGTCAATGTGTGGGCCCGTGAGGCAGGATTTTCCATGGACGTAAAGGTTGCCGCCCAGCAGATTATCGATGGCGTCTCTGGCTACATCGATGTTGGTATGGCGAATGGACGTGCATTTCTCCTCATGACTGGGATAGGGTTTGATGCAGAGGTGGTCCGTCACCTCTATGCATCCGACAAACGCAAATTCGGCGTGTTAGCCTATATTGGTCGTATTTGGTCGGTCATGTGGAGTTTTCGAAGTCGGATTGTAGATGTCGAACTCGACGATGAGCACATGCATGTGCCATTACTGATGATGGTCGTTGGCAACACGCAGCGCTATGCCGGGTTCATTCCATTCACGCCGACTGCGCATCTCAACGATGGATTGATCGATGTCAAAATGATGTTTGGTGATCAGCTGTATATCACTGGTTTCATGCGGTTTTTCTTTTTGTATCTGTATCAATATCTGCCCTGGCTCGATCGCAACTCGTTACTTCGTCGTGTGTCACGTGTACGGGTCAATGGTCCGCCGATGTCGTGGCAGGTTGATGGGGATTTTATCGGTCATACTCCTGTCGAAATAACTGTTTGTCCTAAGGCTCTCCATGTTGTCGTCACTGAGTCTGCAGCACAACGATTGCACATCGTGCCTGTAGAAATGGAGCGTGTATGAAGCGTTTGTTCATCGTGCTACTTGCGTTTGTGCTGATTGCGTGTGCATCAACAACACCGTCACCACCTACTGACGGTGGCACCGCAGTCCCGGTCGTTGAAGTAGCACGCGACCCGGCAGTGATTGCGACACCTTCGTTGCCAGGACGCCTTCTGCTGGCCAAGTCGGGCAATCTTGTGATGTGGTCAAATGGGGATTTACAGCAACTCACCGTGAGTGGAGATGCCTGGCAACCCGCGTTCTCACGCGATGGTACTCGTATCGTCTTTGTGCGGCGTGGTCAGAGCTTTAGTGACATCATGCTTACATCGTCAGCCGGTGGCGAAGCCACTCAGTTGACGGATAATGGCTCTCGCCATCCACTTCAGAGTTTTGAGCGCATGTACGATTCCATGTGGGCTTTCTATCCCGCGTTCACGCCGGACGGTAACCGAATCGTGTATGCGTCGCAATATGGACCGCCAGAGGGTTCTCCTGCATCCGAGTATCGTCTCATCATGTATGTCATGGATGCACGTTCTGGTGCCGAACGAGATAGTGCGTATGCGGATGGCTCAGGAAATGTCGGGCGTATGATTTTCGAAAATGACGGCGATCACGTGATTTTTGAGTTTAACCCCGCTGGCGACGAAGACCCGCGTATCTTGCGCTATTCGATCGCTCAAAAGACATTGACTGTGCCCACCGGTGTGCCCAACCACAGCTATGACCCAGCACTCGCACCCGATAACTCACGCTTATACTTTGCCAAGCGCGACGACATGCTTACCGACATCTACATGTTGCAATTTGGCACGACGTCACCTCAGAAAGTCACAAACCTCGGTAGTGCGCGCTCACCGGAAATTTCTCCAGATGGAGAGTGGATGGTCTTTTTGGCCATTCCTGAAGGTGCGTCAGGTTTCGAATTGTGGGCCCAAAAACTTCGCGATGGCTTGCCAGATGGTGATCCCGTGCAGATGACGCGTGATCAGCACTTTGACGCTGATTCTGGAATTTCATGGGGGCAATAGGACGTAATGCACATCGTTCATGTCGTGCAACTCTATCATCCTGTGTCTAGTGGTTCAGTGCAGTATTTTGTAGAAATTGGTCGACGCCTCGCAGCCGCAGGGCATCGCGTGACCGTCTTGACGACGAATGCCTATGACCTCGAAGCGTTTTGGCAGGCTGGTCGTCGCGAAATCGATCAACCGTATGAATTTCATCATGGCTGTCACATTCATCGCTTTCCTGTCAAGCGCTTGAGTAATCATCCACTCGTGTATCCTATTTTGCGTCGATTGCTCGTCGAAGGTGTGCGATTCAGAGTGCCACTGCCAATCCTGCGGTGGTTGGCAATGCGTACGCCGCGCGTACCCGATCTTGAAGCCTGGGTCGCCGCACATATTGACACTATTGATGCCATCCATGTCACCAACGTAACGCTTGATTCGTTCATTCACCCGATTGTTGATCTAGCACGTGCACATCATATTCCGTTGGTTATGACACCGTTTATTCACCTCGGCGAAATCGGCGATCGTGCGTTCGTGCGATACTACAGCATGCCACAGCAACTTGACATATTGCGTCAGAGTCAGTATGTGCTGACAATGACGCAGCGCGAGAAGGTGTTCTTGCAGCAACACGGTATCGACCAATCACGCATTCATGTGGTAGGAGCAGGAGTCACACCTGCCGATCTGCAAAACGGCGACGCCGACGGATTTCGTACACGACATGATATTGACGCACCCATCGTGCTGCAAGTTGGAGCAATGGCGCGTGACAAAGGCACCATCACAACTGTACATGCCATGCAGCAACTATGGCGCACAGGGCACCCTGCCCATTTGGTCCTCATCGGAGCTCCACTCCAGCATTTCACACAGTTTTTACAACAATTAGATGCACACGACCGTTCACGCATCCATCTGCTTGCCTATGCATCTGATGACGAAAAGCGCGATGCGTATGCGGCCGCCCAATTGTTTGTTATGCCATCTCGTACAGATTCATTCGGAATCGTCTTTCTCGAGGCCTGGGTCAACATGTTGCCCGTAATTGGTGCGCATGCTGGTGGAATCCCCGATGTTATCAGCGATGGTGTAGATGGGGTCCTGGTGGAATTCGATCAGCCCACGCAACTTGCATCGGCCATTGCAGCGTTACTCCAAGACCATGATCGTGCGCAATCGTATGCACAACACGGGTACAACAAGGTTGTTTCATCAATGACGTGGGAGCATGTGTATCATCGCGTCGAGCGATTGGTGGCACCGCATGACCCATAAATCTCCCGTCATTGATATTCATCAACATTACTTGCCGCATCAACCGCACTGGCACAACGAAGTGTGGCAAACATCGCTCTACCATGAATCGCGTGTCCAGGGATATGCCGATGTTGGCCGTGTTATCGCCGTCATGGATGATGCGGGTGTTGACCAGATTGTATGGCAAGGCGAGTACCTACGTCATATGGAACATTGTGTTGCGCGTAATTCGCGTGTACTCGATGCGCGAAAGCACAATCCGCAACGGCTGTCTGCGTTTGCCATGGTGCAACCGGATCACCCTGCCGCCATCACTGAAATTGCACGGTGCTACGATGCTGGTATGCGCGGCGTGGGCGAATTAAATCCAGTCGCCCAGCAATTTTCATTGCGCAGTATGAACTTTTTGCGCTGTGCAGAGTATTGTGCGCAACACACCATACCCATGCTCTTTCATGTCAATGAGCCTGTCGGCCCTGCATATCCCGGCAAAGTTGATATGCCGATGTGGGCATTCTACGAACTTGCAGAGCGATTTCCTGAGTTGCCGATTATTCTGGCGCATTGGGGTGGTGGGCTCTGGTTCTACGAGCAGATGCCGAGTGTTCGTCGTGTCTTACAGAACGTGTTCTATGACACAGCCGCATCATGGTTTACGTATCCCGATACTCACAAAATGATGCAGATGGCGATGCTTGTCGTGCCGAACAAAATCGTGTTTGGATCCGATTTTCCCCTCAAGCGTACAGTCGAAGGCCCACCAAATCTCGCCCCGTGGCTTCATGAAATCCGGGAAGCCACAGCGAGTGAATGGCGCAATCATGTCGTCGGCAGTACGGCATATGCGCTCCTCAACGCGCCATCTGGAGATGCGCGGGTACCGAATATCAGGTCGCTGCGTATTGTTGACTTGCGCACGTCAGTCGTGTGGTTGGTCGAAACCTATCCAGCTGCGGATACCATCCTGCAACAATGGTCGATACATGTCACCGCGTCAACGCCGTGGTGGCAAAGTATTGCGCATGCCGCAGTAAGTGCCGGTCATCACTCATCGCAGCATGCGCAATTACTGGTTGAATTACGCCAACATCTTGGGCTTGATTAATTACGGTGCGCGTGCGCCTATGATTACCGATTCACCAGGTAGAATCCATTGGTCTGCGCGAGGTAACGTGCTTATCACTTGATTGGGCGCATACTGGTCATACACGTCTGGTATGCGTTCTCGTGTTTGCAGGTCCACATACATCATGGCCGGATCAACGCCAAGTGCTTTGAGTGTTTCTACAGCCACTTGCGCATCGAGCATTTGCAAGTTTGGCATGCGTATCGCTCCTTCGACAGGCGGTCCGAATGCTGACACCATCTCGGTGGTACATGCGGGTATCATTTTTGCGTCAAATGGTAGTATCGGTGGTTGCAACTTATCAACATCAGGCACAACCTCCCACGCATACGTTGTCTGGATATCAGGTTCATCGGGTGGGAGAATCCACGTCAATCCTTCGATGATACGGTCTTGTGGTACTGAAACGCCATCGGTTGGTAAGCAGACGTTTGTACTGATGACCGCTGTGTCGGTGATAACACCAGACAGTGGAATCGTGTCAATGAGTTTCACGACTTGCGTCATTTGTAGGAGTCCTGCACACGGATCTTCGCTCAATTCGGCCGGTGCTTGCACCGTCAAATCGACCGATGTCGCGTTATCGCGCGGTTGGCCAGGCACCGCACTGTTGTTCATGGTACGCGTGAAAAGTTCTGTAGTTCGATTGTTAAACGCACTCGGGAGCGGACAGATCGGTTGCTCTTGCACGCCAGCGGGACGAGCGAAGTTTAAGACAAGCCGATTATTGAACGGTTCTGCGAGTAATGATTCTAGGCGTTTTTCGCTAAAGACGTACTCCATCACGTTGCGCCAGATAATACCACCTCCGGTCAAACTTTCCACTTTGGCAGTGGGCTCATTGTTGTTGTTGCCAGTCCAGACACCGACGGTCAGATACGGAGTGAATCCGAGTGCCCATGCATCGCGCCAGTCGTTCGACGTACCGGTTTTGACGGCCGCTGGACGCGTAAGTTTGAGTGGGCTGTTCAGCCCCCAAATTGCTTGACGTGCAGTATCATCGCTCATCATGTCAACGATTATACTGACCAACTCTGGATTCACGCTGGCAGCTGCTTGTGGACGCTCAAATTCTCTGAGTACTGTGCCCTGGTTATCGACGATTTTTAGAATGGCTGCAGGTGGGTAATAACGCCCTTCGCTGGCCAACGTGTTGTACGCAGCGGTTAATTCGAGCGGGGTGACCTCGCCACCACCAAGGGTCAATGCTAATCCATAAAAGCCTTCGCCGCGTTGAAATGACGAGAGACCCACGCGTTGTAAGAGTCCAATTGTATGGTTGATCGTGGCGTAGCGCAGTGCTTCGATGGCCGGCATGTTGAGTGAGTTAGCCAGCGCTTGACGCATGCGCAGTGGGCCATTGTACTTGCCGTTGTAGTTGCTTGGTTCGTACTTCTGATCGTCAATCGAGGGATAGGTCCGTTTGATATCCCAGAAGACCGTTGCCGGTGTCAAGCCGCGCTCCATGGCAGACAAAAACGTAAACGGCTTGAGCGCTGATCCTGGCTGGCGAAGACTCGTGGTGACATTCACTTGACCGTCGAGAAGACTTCCCTCAAAGTTCGGATTTTGGGTTTTGACGGTCTTGTTGTAATCGACGCTACCTACCATGGCTAGGATTTGACCAGTATTCGGTTGCATGACCACCACAGCCGCATTGTTGATGTTGCGTTCTTGGAGTTCTGTGATGCGCTCCGTGGCAAATCGCTGCGTTGCACGTTGTAGCTCCAGGTCTATGGTGGTGTAAATCGAATACCCGCCAGTTGCGAATTGAGGGCCGTACTCGGCTTCGAGTAGCTTCCGTACATAAAATACAAAGTGTGGTGCGTTAATAGGCACTTCAGGTCCGGCAAATACTAAATCTTGGCGTGCTGCGTCGACCCCTTCAGCTTCGGTAATGTAGCCGTTGTCGACCATTTGACGGAGTACCGCAATTTGACGCCACTTCGGTAGACTCGTATCATCACCGAGATCGTACCCAGGGATTAACCAGCCTTTTTGCAGGGTAATCCCTGGAATAATGTTGTTGTCAGTGTGTAAATAAGGGTCGTACACATTGGGGAGCTGTGGCATTCCAGCCAGTAACGCGGCTTGTGGCAATGTCAAATTGGCAGCAGTTGTCTTGAAATACGTGTTCGTAGCTGCTTCAATGCCGTATGCCAGATTACCGTAGTAAATTTCATTCAGATAGAGTTCGAGAACTTCATCTTTGCTATACTGACGAGACATTTCTTGCGCAAGCACAACTTCAACCACCTTACGACGAACGCGTGTCTCGATGTCGAATGAACGCTCTTGTTCTGTCAGCACAACTTGTTTGATGACTTGTTGTGAAATAGTCGAACCACCGCCCACAATCGAACCAGCAGTGAGACTGCCGAACGCCGATCGGGCGATACCGAGGTAATCGACACCGGGATTGGTGTAGAAGGTTTTGTCTTCGATAGAAATGGTGCCATTGATGAGGTATGGCGAAATTCGTTGGAGTGGCACTTTGGTGCGCCGACCGGTGCCGAAGAATTCGTATAGGACTTTGCCGTTACGGTCATATAGACGACTTGTCTCAAACGAGGTTCGCCCTTTAATTGTTTCGAGACGAGGTATCAATGACGCAGTGAGCGATGTGTATGTGGATAACGCCAATGCAATCCCCACAAACCCAATCAGCACAAATGTGGAAAGGCACCCCACCAACAGGCGCGGCACGATTGATGGTTTGACTACTTGTTTGCGACGTCTTTTTGATACAGGATACGCACTCTTTTCGTTTGGTTGATTCCGTCGATACGATTTATGCGATGATCGTGATGCCATTGTTGCTCTACTCCAACCGGTGATAACACCGCTGTCATTGTACCATGGAGGCTCAGTTATGCCCAACCGTTACACACCAGTGTACGAAATTGTCGCACAGATACCACGCGGGTGTGTGACGACGTATGGGGTTATTGCACGTGTCGTACCAGTCCCACGTGGTGCTAGAGGCGTTGGTTGGGCTTTAGCACGAATTCCCATGTACATGCAACTCCCGTGGTGGCGCGTCGTCTCTGCATCAGGTCGAATTACCTCTCCCCATGCGTATGAACAATACGACTACTTGCTCGCTGAAAATGTTCCGATGCATGATGTTCTACACGTGGAACTTTCGCAGGTGTTGTGGCTCCCAACACAGTAACCGTGCGAATGGACTATGGTACTATGTGAATGCTCTTTTACCGGATGTATGAGGATGACCATGGCACTCATGTCACTTGCCAATCAGCGCTCGTTGCGTTTTTTGGCGCTCAGTCAGGCTGGACTTTTTGCGGCAAACGGACTGACGGTGCCGCTCATGGTCAATCACTTTGGTGCACTAGGTGCAGGACCAGCCCTGGTGGGATTGATGTTTGCGGCATCTCAATTCGGGTCGCTGGTTGCGCCGTATTTGTGGGGTGTGCGTTCTGATCAAATTGGACGTCGACGGCCAATCATCTTTGTTGCATTAGTCCTCTCATCGCTTGCATTATTGACGATAGCGCTTACAAAAACCGTTTGGATCGTTGTAGTAGCGCAGCTCATTCTCGGTATCGCCGGTGCTGGATTTAGTGCTGGCAGCCTCGCTCTGGCAGGTGATTTAATCGAGGACGCTATCTCGCGCGGGCGAGTTCTCGGGTTTTTTCGTACCACAGGGTCACTGGCGTTTGCTATCACGGCCGTAGGTGGTGGCTTCATCGCAGACGAATTCGGTCTGTGGGTCCCCATTCTGTTAGCCAGCATCATGCAAGCTCTCGGCTGTAGTGCTACCATTGGTATTCGAGAAGCCGCACCGCACGCGCCAACCGACGAAACAACCACACCACCGACCGAACCGCCAGCCCCTGCTCAATTTTCGCGTAGTGCCACAGTGGCGTTTTTTGTTGTGGTGTTCTCGTGGTTTTATGGTATGGGAGCGGTTGCGTGGCAGTGGCCGGCGTTTATGAAGACCCTCGAATACTCGCAAAGCTCTATCAGTGCCCTCTGGGCGCTTGCGGCCCTCGGAGAAGTGCCTGCGCTGACGATTGCCGGGCTTTTAGCCGACCGTTGGGGGCGTCGTCCTCTTTTGATGGCTGGTTTGTCAGGACAAGCAAGTATCTACATGTTGTATCAGTTCATTGCGCCAACATGGGGCATTGTGCCATTACAAATGCTGCGTTCATTGTCGTATTCGAGTTACGAAACTCCGGCGTTGTTGGTTGCAACTGAGATGGGGTTGCGCCAGCGACGTGGTCGATTAGCAGGCATGTATCACACCGTAGCCGCACTCGGT
The DNA here is from genome assembly GCA_016875555.1 of Chloroflexota bacterium. GTDB lineage: Bacteria > Chloroflexota > Chloroflexia > Chloroflexales > Roseiflexaceae > UBA965. The sequence goes on from VGPG01000011.1 coordinate 16,028, forward strand.
GGTGTTGTGGGTGCCACAATTGGTGGCCAATTAGTCGCTTGGCAGGGGTACACGTTTTCATTTACTATGGCTGGTATCGTAATGGTGCTTGTTGCCGTGTTTGTCGCAAGTCGTCTGCCCAAACATACGTCATAGTTTATTCAAATTGCGTGTTATCTGGGTATAATGCTAGTGAATCGGTTGTTGCAAAGGAGCATCAATACCATGGCAAAACCACTTCGAATCGGAATTTTGGGAATGACGCATGATCATGTCTGGGATGTCCTCGCACATGCGCATGAAGTCGAAAACTTGCAAATCGTCGCAGCAGCCGACCCAAGCGATGAACTTCGCCAAAAAGCGCAACAGGCTGGCATTGCACATGTATATGTTGACAACAATGCATTATTAGCCGCGCACGAACTGGATGCGGTACTTGTTATGGGCGACAATTTTACAGGTGTCGATGCCGCAATCGAAGCCGCAAAACGCGGTTTACACATCATGACTGAAAAGCCGTTGGCGTCAACGTACGCAGGTGCTCTTGCCATGTATCAAGCGGCCAAATCTGCAGGCGTCATTCTGATGGTGAACTGGCCTTTTGCGTGGCGCGCAGACGTCCAATACGCAATCGCACTCACAAAGCGTGGTAAGGTTGGCAACGTATTCTCAGTCAATTATCGATCTGCACATTGCGGGCCACGTGAACTTGGTTGTTCACCACATTTTGTTGGGTGGTTGTACGATCCAACCCTGAATGGTGCTGGTGCCTACATGGATTATTGCTGTTATGGTGCCGCACTTGATTGTATGTTGGTGGGAATGCCGTCAAGAGTCACCGCAGTTGCCGGTCGATTGCGCAAAATAGACCTCGCAGCTGAAGATAATGCCGTTATGATTATGCAGCACCAACATGCAATTTCGACATCGACCGCATCTTGGACACAAATTGGTCACATGACCTCGTACGAACCAATAATTTATGGCGACAAAGGTACGCTCAAAGCCAGTCTTGGCAGGCTCTACTTTAGTGACGCTGCACACGATTTGGGCGTGCAACTACGTGTTCCTAAACTGGCACCTGGGTATCGTTTTGCACTTGAACATTTTGCGTCTGCCATACGCCAACAAGTCCCGCTAATGGAACTTTGTAGCGGTGACGTTGCATTGATGGCACAAGAAGTGCTTGAAGCCGGTCTTATATCAATTAACACCAACATGACGGTGTCGCTACCGCTACCACCCCATGCAATGATACGTGGGGGGGCATCATGATTCGGATTGGGATTGTCGGGTGTGGGCGTATTTTGAATGCACATCTCCAGGGGTATTTGCGTCTGCGTGAATTGGGCATGGATACCTTTCGAATCACGGCGCTCTGCGCACGAAATCCGCAGGATGCGTTGATGTTTCGCACACGCGGTCAAGGGCCAACTCCTCGTCCACCGGTACTTGATCCGGCAACCGAAGATCCACTCGCAGCCCCACATACCTACATCAGTGACATTCATGATGGCGATGTGCAGGTGTTCACCGACTACCGTGAAATGATTGCTAGTGGGCTCGTAGATGCGGTCAACGATTTTACCACGCTTGCGGTGCACCACGATGTTGCCAAAGTGGCACTCTCAGCAGGGAAGCATCTCCTCTCGCAAAAACCACTCGCCATTAGCGTGCGTGCTGGTCAGATGATGGTGGAACTTGCCAAGCAGCGCGGTGTAACTCTCGGTGTGTTCGAAAATGTACGGCAGATGGAACTCGTGCGTGCCCAACACTGGGCCGTCAAACATGGGCTGATTGGAACGCCACAATTCGCAGTGATGGGCATTCTCGGCGGATTGTGGTCACCTGCTCGTATCGTTGCTGAAACACCATGGCGCCATCAAAAATTACGTGGTGGTGGTGGCGGGAGCATCGACATTGGTGTGCATCAGATGGACTGGATGCGCTATGTCATAGGTGAAGTGCACATCGTGTCGGCCATGGCAGAGACATTCGTTACCGAACGGACACATCAGAACGCTGATGGTAGTAGTATGCGTGTAACAGCAGATGTCGACGATACCTATATGGCCACGGTGCGCTTTGTTAATCGTGCGCTGGGTCAACTCTGGTGGTCATGGGCTGGTCAAAGTGATGCGGTATCAATTGATGGTGCGCCTGCTTTTGTGGGTACAAAAGCGGCCATACGTGGTGACCAACTCGTGCACGCTGATGGCACACGTGAATCATTGATTGCGCGATTCGAACGTGAAATGACCGCTGACGAGCGACATCAGTTCTTTCCACATGGATTGCGTGATGCCGCAGCAATCTCACAGTACGATTGGCTGACGGCCATCGAACGTGGCGCCGACCCAGAAACAAGCGGTGTGGAGGGGTTGCGCGATTTAGCCGCTGCATATGCCATCCTTGAATCAAACGCGGCAGGACGTTCTGTGACGCTTGACGAAGTCTTGCAAGGGACTGTTGATGCGTACCAACGTCCAATTGACGTGCATTATGGTTTATTGAATTAATCTGCCGTATACTACGTACAAGAGACGGTATGTACATCAAAAGGAGATACCATGTCAACACCAAACATGCAGGGATCTGGTGTCACGCCAGACATGCAACTACAAGTCGAAGGGAATGACGGCATATCGGTCATTCGAGGCGGTGGCGGTGAACGTGGTTGGAATGGTATCCGCTACAAGTTGGGGATGTCCAGCAAAAACACCAGCGCAAAGAACCTTTCTATGAATGTTGCACGCGTGCCTCCCGGTGCAATTGCCTATGCGCATATTCATGTTGACTTTGAAGTGATGCTCTACATTTTGCAAGGGAAGGTACGCCACGCATATGGCCCCGGGTTGCGTACCATCGTCGATAATGAGGCTGGTGACTTCATCTTCATCGAGCCAGGCGTTCCGCACGAGGTGTATAACCTCAGTGATACCGAAGAAGTCATTGCCGTGGTGGCGCGTTCACGTGGCGATGAGTGGGATAATATTATTCCTTATGACCGTAACAGTGAACCAGCGTAACTACCGAGACTCGGAGTATGTGTCATCCTCATCGGGTGGCAGTGTGAATGTATGAGCAATAGTCAACAACGTTTGGTATTAGGGATTGATGGTGGGGCAACCAAAACCGTGGCATTGCTCGGTGATGCGGATACCGGTGTGATTTTGGGGCGAAGTCGACAGCGTGGCAGCAATTTTTATGCGCACGATTCCTCGGCAGCTTTCGCAGAATTAGATCGTGCCATCGCCCAGGCGTTTGTCAATGCAGGACTAGCACGACAAAAGGTAACTGCGATGTGTGCGGGTATCGCAGGTGTCAGCCGGCCCGAAGATGAGCAGATGGTCAGTTCTTGGGTACGCAATCGCGGCATTGCCGACGACTTGTTGATTGCGAATGATGGCTGGCTGGTAATCGCTGCGGGCACGAGCAATGGCATCGGCGTGGGCGTGATCTGTGGTACGGGCTCGATTGCCGTCGGGCGTGATGCACAAGGCATGATGCGTCGTGCAGGTGGCTGGGGCTATTTGTTCGGCGATGAGGGGAGCGGGCACGATATGGCCATCATGGCACTTCGTGCCGCAGCCTGCGCTGCTGATGGTCGTGGCCCACGCACCGCACTGTTGCCTGCATTACTCGCGCATTGGCAACTCGAATTGCCCGAAGATTTTATTACTTATTTGTATGGAGTCAGCGATCCTCGTCCCCTGCTCGGTGATGTCGGGCCGGTGATCATGCACGTTGCGGCAGAACAGGATGCTGTTGCGCTACAAATTGTACAACACGCTGGAAATGAACTTTCACGCGCCATCATGGCGGTTGCATGCCAACTTGAGTTGCCAAAGCCGTTGCCACTGGCCTTGGCGGGGAGCATGATTGTGCGTGGCGCACCATTGCAACATGCGTTGTTAGCGAATCTTGAACGTCATAACGTGCATGTCTCGACGCAACTCGTCGAAGATCCCGTAGTTGGTGCATTGCGACTTGCACAACGGATTGCCGTTGGTGAGCGTCAACTCAAAGGTGAATGGCAGGCGCTCTAAAAAGCGCGCTCACTCGCAAGAGTGAGCGCGCTTTTTATAATTTGAAAAACCGTTGAATGGCATGTGCATCAAGGGGGGCACCATATTCACACCCCTCGAAGGCCTCAGCATATGTGACTTTTTGCCCGCGCTCGTTCCCGTAATGTGCAATCAGAAGATTACGGTAGCGCACAGCATCGCGCTTGAGTCGCTCGTCGAGTCGTGCCCGGAGCCATGCGCGCCGCGCAACGGGTTGTTCGGGAACCTCATGTAAGTAGCCACCGTTCCATGGTAACCACTCATACACCTGAGATACGTGACGATCGAGCATATCAACCTTTTGCTCGACGCTACGATCGATGTCAACGACCACGCTCGGCATAAATGGATACGGCTTTTGAAATGTGTCGCTGACATACGCGATGATGGGGTTGTACATCAGATTGGGCACACCAGCACGCACGTTTGGCACCGTTACCATGTACGCAGCATCTTGAATGACTTGAGCCGTGTAGCGATGATCAGGATGATAATCGTTCGGACGCGGTGAGAGAATTAAGTCGGGTTTGAAGGTGCGAATCAGGTCAATGATGCTATTCCGCACCTCAATAGTGGGGAGAAGTGCCCCATCATGATTATCCATGATGACATATTCAACACCAATGACTGCGGCGGCGGCCATTGATTCTTGGTATCTCCGTTGTGCTAATCGTCCCCCGCCCATCTCGTGATGGCCTGCATCACCGTTGGTGACCGATACAAAACAGACTCGGTCACCGCGTGCCGTCCACAACGCGGCGGTGCCAGCCGCCGTAAATTCGCAATCGTCCGGATGTGCTCCAAATATCAGGATTGAGTTTGCCATATCGCACTCCATTGCTTCATGGTTCTGCCGTATTATACCGTACAGATGTAGTACGGTTGTCTGTACCATGTTGCATATATAATGTCGGTATGCCAGTTCTATGCGAGAGGTTGCATGTCCATCTTTTTTGCTCAAACACGCCTGTGGCTGATAGTTATTGCGGTCGTGTGCACGAGTCAAAGTATGCTCATATGGCTAACCCCTGCAGACAATCCTTCATTTGCCGCTGCTGATCCACAGATTGCACACATGTGGCCATACATTGATGAGCTTGAGTACGAAGGTGCTGACAGCCAGAATGGACGGCCTTTTCGTTGGATTCCGTCGTTCGGTGAAATTCGATTACCGCAGTTCACCAGAACTGGGCCTCTCTTTGTACGGATGGTCGTTCATACTGCCCGTCCACCAGACGCCGATTCAGTGGTCTTGACACTACAAGATGAACGCTGGACGGTACGCACATCGCTCCAGCCCGGATGGAGACGCATTACGATGCTCCATCTACCGACGCATACACTGGCACCATATGCGCAACTGTCGTATGCAATCGCAGGTCCAGCTGTTTCGGATAGTCGCGATTTGGGTATTGCCGTGACACATGCGGCCGTCATCCGTGGCAAGGATGATGGCATCGACCCCGTGCGTTGGTTGTTCGTGTGTGCGATGTGGTTGTGGTTAATCCCCGTGGCAATGATTCGCGCATGGTCTGCGACAACCATCACATTTTCGTGCATTGCTATACTTCTGGCGTGGTGGATGACAACTTTTCAGTCTAGTTATTTAGTGCCGAATTACTGGAATCTAGTTGCGTATCTATGGCTTATATCGGCGATACTCTGTGTAACACCATATCGTACTTCCCTCATTACAGGGCATTGGGCGGTAGGCGGTGTCGGCTTGAGTGCACTCCTCTGGCAACTAGGGTATGGTTGGCCAGGTGTGGTCGTGCTGTTGTTGGTATGGGTATGTTCAAAACCGAGTTCAATTAATTCACTCACCGTCTCACATCAAATAGCGCCAATATTCGTAGTTGCAATCCTCGCTGTGGCACTCTTGGTAGCGGGTGTCTTGCGCATCTATCAGTTAGATGCATTGCCTGCCGGTATGTTTCGCGATGAAGCACGCCATGGTGCGCTTGCCATGCGCGTACTGGCAGGTGAGCGTATGATCTACAGTCCTCTAGCAAATTTGCCAGCAGGATACTTTTATGCCAGTGCTTTGCCAATTGCCGTGTTTGATCCAAGCGCATGGAGCATACGAATTGTGGCGGCCGTTGTTGGTACCGTCAGTGTACTGCTTATCTATTGGATGCTTACTGATTGGTTCGGTACACGCATCGCACTCTGGTCAAGTGTCGTGTTAGCCGTCTTTCTCTGGCATGTCGGTGTTAGTCGCATCGGCTTCCCTGTAACCATGGGGCCAATGTTGACCATCATCGCTGTAGCTGCCATTGTGCGCGTGTTTACATCCACGCGGAGTCTCGTCTGGGCTGTCGTGGTAGGAATTGCCACAGGGTTAATGCTCATGGTGTATCATTCTGCGCGTCTCATGCCACTGGTTGTCCTGATTACGTGTGCACTGTTGTTATGGCAGCATCGCGATTCTTGGCGGCAATATGTGCTGCCCTTGTTCGTGTGTGCCGTCGTATCACTTTTGGTAGCATCACCTATCGTGCAGTATGCCATCGAACAACCCGATAACTACATGCGTCGGATTAGCTCAACGTCGATACTGTCCGATGCCCAACAGCGTGGTTTGCCGGTTTGGGTGGCAATCATGGAGAACATACATGCCTATGTGGGTATGTTATTTGTAGCTGGTGACAAGAATCCACGCCATTTCAATTTGGGTGCTCCACAACTCAACCTTATAGAGGCGTTGGCATTCATCATCGGGTTCACTTCGTTGTGGCGACATCATCGTGATCGTTTTTGGTGGCTCATGGGGTGGATGAGCATCGGGTTGGTATCGGGAATTATGAGTGTTGATGCTCCTCATGCACTCCGTACTGTCGAGGTAATCGTACCGGTCGTTATCATTTGTGCAACCGGAATAGCGCGTTGTATGCAGTTGCTACCCTATCGTTTTATCTATGCATCGTGGTTCATCTTTTTATTGGGTGTTGGGGCTTGGAGTGCCGTGAATTATCAGCAGTGGCAGCATAATCCTGAGACACAACGCCGCTTTGACACAGAACTTACCGATGATGTGCGTTTTGTTGTCACGCTTGCAAAAAAGCGTCCGCAATCTGATATACAACTGTATGTGCCTGAGCGTCTCCGTCGCAGTGATGTTGGTATTTTTCTACTGCACACTGCAAATGTGCGTGTCTGGGATACTTCACAAGTGTTAACTCCAGATCAACAACAAATCTTTATCAGTGAACGAGACGATGCGCAGGTGCTTCCTGCCGATGCGGTTCACTTAAACTACGTTCCGGGTGCATTAGCACAACGGTACACGATGTGGTGCGTTGGGAGATGCGATGATGTGCAGTGGTTAGCATTCAAATAACACATAGTGCTGACGTCTTTCACCACGTTACTGCTTTATCGTTTATACTGATATATGTGGATCTGGTATGTTGGAGATGGTTGATGTCCCACCAAAATTATTATGATGTGCTCGAAATATCTCGAACTGCGTCAGATGATGAAATTCGTAAAGCCTATAAGTTGCTGGTCCGAAAATATCATCCCGACTTGAATCCAGGTGACGCGCGCGCTGCCGATCGATTTAAACTTGTTGCCGAGGCGTATAGCGTGTTGAGTGACAAAAAGAAGCGTGCCATGTATGACTACTATAATGGACCACCTCCCCAAGGATATGTATAATTCATATTTTTCGAATGAGTATAGTAGATAAACTATACTCATTCTCTTTTTTATTTTTGTGCATAAGATTCATTTATTGTGAAATGTAAAAGATTTGTAAGTTCCAATTTTAACTATTTTTAACTTGACTTCTTTGTTATCATATTGTAATCTAACAATACTACTGGGTGTAACAAGAGGTACAACGTCATTCGTTGTCATATCTCGGTTCGGTGGTTTCATAGGAGTCACTCCATGATGATTTTGATGAGTCGTAATTATTACGACGTGCTGGGGATTAATCGATCAGCGAGCGCCACAGAAATTCGGAATGCGTATCGTGAGCTTGCCAAACGATACCATCCTGATACCAATCCTTCCAATCCATATGCAGAAGATCTCATTCGTAGTATCAATTTAGCGTACACAGTACTCCGCGATCAACAAAAGCGCATCCAATACGACAACGATGGTTGGATGCATGTCGAGCCGGTGCCGTTCGCAAAGTAAGTACACGGTACACCCCTATGCCAGTTGGCGTAGGGGTGTTTTTTGTTCAATTTTTATAATAATCTAACATGATGCTATTGACGTAGATGATTAGATTCCGTAGCCTATATGTAAGCACATGTGGGAACCACGATAGTGCAATTGGAGGCGTGCATGCCACAGCGAAGCTACTACGAAATTTTAGGCGTGGCACGAGATGCGACCGATGACGAGATTCGTAAAGCATATCGTGCGTTAGCGCGAAAATATCATCCCGATGTCAATCCCAACGATCCGAAAGCTGAATCGCGTTTCAAAGATATTAATGAAGCGTATTCAGTGCTCAGCGACAAAAAGAAGCGTGCCGAATATGACATGTATGGGAGTGCAGGCAATGCACCAGGTGCTGCACCCGGGTCAGGCCCCGACATGT
>VGPG01000012.1 GCA_016875555.1 Chloroflexota bacterium
GCCTGCTTTCGTACGGCATATCCGTGGTCGTCGTGACCCAGGCTGCGCAGGGGTGCATGATTTATACACAAGGGCAGACCACGCATGTCCCCGGGTTTGCTGTGGATGTGGTTGATGTCACGGGCGCAGGTGATACGTTCGGGGGCAGTTTTGTGGCGGCCCGGGCCTTGGGGCAAAACTTGATTGATGCGGCACGGTTCGCCAATGCCACCGCCGCTATTTGTGTGGGTGGTCTCGGCGCACGAGCGGGTGCGGTGGCCCGGGAGGTGGTGGAGGGGTATATGGGATAGGTGGAGATGATAAGCGCGCACGATGTTTTCAGTCGAAGAAGCCAAAGCTTCAGCATAATCTAGCATTTTGTCGGAGATGCATGCATCACATCTGCATATAGATGAGAATGAATGACCGTGAGTGTTTGACTTGGACTACGTATAGCTGAAATGATTATTTGAAATGTAATTGATTACCCTGATAGCTAGTCTAGCTGTGATTTGACACACTCAATGCACATAGTGATGCAGCAATCTTCAGTGAGACATCTGCCGTAAGTCGTGCGTGGATGCGCGCCACGCACATCTTCTCAAGTTGACTATTGCAGGGCTCAATGCGCTTGCAGTGCATGCGGAGGAGTTCGTTGTTCTGCCGGAGTATTTGGTTGCATATTGGCACGGTGAATCGCAATCATCGTGACCCCGTAGCGCGCCTCCAGCTGATGGCACAGTGATTCGCTGACGTAGCCACGATCACCGAGCAACATGGCACCAAATGGTAATGTACATGCGAAATCGTCGACCGCGGTCGTATCATGTGCACGCGCAGGGCGTAAGAGAAACCGTGTCGGGATACCTGAAGCATCACAGACAAGATGGAGTTTCCAGTCAAAATAGCGTTCGTTTTTGGCATAGCATGTGCCGTCGTACTGCGCACCATGGACTTTGCGATACCGCTTTGCTCGGGCACGACAGCACACTGGGGTTGGCATACTGTCAATAATATAGATTGTCAATGTACTCAACATATCAGCGAGTAATTCAGGCAAATACGCCATCCAGTCGCCTAATACATGAATACGACGATTGAATCGGGAATGGCTGATTGACCCTGATAAATAGTGTAACTGGTGCATGACATTGAGGGTAATCCGATGATTATTGGCAAAATACTTGGCTGCCACAAGTGCAACCGTGACAATTTCGCTATCGGGAACCCCGGCACGGATATCAGTCTAGTGGTCAAGATTGGTCATAGCCGTATCGATGAGGACAAACGTTGTTATAATCCAAGTGGCGTCCATGAAAACTCCTTTGTCGATGCGGATTTAAGCACTCACATCGTGGCAAAGTTTTTCATGGACGTCAACTAGCAATCAGAGTATTGATAGTGACTATCAATTGTGCTATTATTAAGTGGAGTAATACCCAACAGCCGTGATATGAAAAATCGAGGGGGAGTAAATGACAGCACAGAACACACCTGATACGCGAGTACCTGTGACAGTATTGACCGGATTTCTTGGTGCAGGGAAGACGACGTTACTGAACCGCATACTAACTGAACAGCATGGCATGCGTATTGCCGTAATTGAGAATGAATTTGGAGAGATTGGCATTGATAACGATTTGGTAATCAATGCTGAGGAAGAAATTTTTGAGATGAATAATGGGTGTATCTGTTGTACGGTGCGTGGCGATCTCATTCGTATCCTAGGTACATTAATGAAGCGTAAAGATCGGTTTGACGCCATATTGATTGAAACGACTGGACTTGCGGATCCGGGGCCTGTTGCACAGACGTTTTTTGTTGATGATGAAATGCAAGAAAAATTGCGTCTTGACGGCATTGTTACGTTAGTTGATGCACGGCATGTTATTCAGCATATTGATGTAGCACCGGAGGCGAAAGAGCAGGTTGCATTTGCGGATATCATCATTCTAAACAAGATTGATTTGGTTAGCGAAGAGGATCTTAATCAATTGGAGCGTCGTATTCGTTCAATGAATGCTGCCGCTAAGATTGTGCGAGCACAAAATGCTGCGGTTGATTTAGAGATGGTACTCAACGTGGGTGGATTCAACTTAGATCGGGCAATGGAGATAGATCCGCAGTTTATGGAACCGGAGTATCCATTTGAAGAAGCACAGGTATATAAACTGAAGGCTGGTGACTACACGTTGGGCGTAGAGCCTGGGCCCGATTTAACGATGAATTGGGTGATGTTGCCTGTGTCAGCAGCCACTGCACAAGCGCTTGAGGCGTGTCTGATGGAGGCAGTGCTTATCTTCTCGGATGAGGAGCATGATACACACCCTAATAGCGTGATAGACACGTCAACCATACTTCGCCAATTGCACATAGTGAGCGAATCAACAATGAAATTTACGGTGCGTATTCCTGCTGACGGTACATATGCCATGTTTACAGAGCATCGTCCTGAGGAATTTGATATCAAGTTGCAGAACGGGGATGAGACGGTGGTGCCAAGTTATACGAACGTGTTTAAGCCAGATCATGAGCACGACGATGAAGTGTCATCGGTTGGAATTACGGTGTCTGGTGACCTTGAACCGACTAAATTGAACGCATGGTTAAGTAAATTGCTTCGTACTCAAGGTACTGATATATTTCGAATGAAGGGCGTACTAAGCATCAAAAATGAACGACAACGCTTTGTATTCCAAGGTGTACACATGCTTTTTGATGGTCGCCCTGATCGTGATTGGGGCAATGATCCTCGCACTAATAAATTGATATTTATTGGGCGTAATCTTGATCGTGATGCACTTAACGCTGATTTCTGTGCGTGTCTTGCATGAGGGATAAGTGAGCATGAAATTCCCGAATAGATTGTTAGCAGCAGGTGCACAGATGCGGTCAGTATTAAAAACGTCTTGGCGTGCTGATATGGATGAACACTTCATCGTTTCGCTGAAATGGTCGCATAGTGGTCAATATCTAGCTGCTGCAAGTGCGGATGGTCCAATCGCTGTTTTTGCTGGGGCTAGTGGGAGCTGGGAGCATACGTTATCTGGCCATTCTCCGGGCACACTTGCTATGGATTGGCACCCTACAGTAGATGTGTTGGCGAGTGGCGGTCAAGACGGCAAGATACGTTTGTGGGATGTGACCACTGGTTCAGCAACAGCAACTCTTGACGGTGGTGGAATATGGGTTGAGCGGCTTGCATGGAGCCTGTCAAACCCTGCCCCGACGCGGGTACTTCGTGGGCGCAGTACGGCAGTGCTGTCGTCAACCCCGTCGTCAGATGCACCTGTTTTGTTGGCATCAGCGGCTGGTAAGCTTTTGCGTTTGTGGAGCACTGACGGTGTACTTGTTCGTGAGACTCGTGACCACACAAGCACGATAGCCGACATAGCGTGGATGCCGGCGAACACACCATTCAAGAAACAATCTGAGTTGGGTGGTTCATCACCGGCATCAGTGTTGGTGTGTGCTACATATGGTGGTCTCACGTTGTGGCGTACTGATCTTGATGACCCAATAGGCCGTTTCATATGGAAAGGATCAACACTGGTCATTTCGTGTAGTCCGGATGGTCAATATATTGCCACAGGTGATCAAGATTCGACAGTGCATTTCTGGATTACTCGTACTGAGCTTGATTTGCAAATGTGGGGATACCCCACCAAGGTGCGCGAGTTGTCATGGGATTCAACAAGTCGGTACTTGGCAACTGGTGGTGGTTCAACGGTGACGGTATGGGATTGTTCGGGTAAAGGTCCTGAAGGAACGCGACCACTACAACTTTCTATTCATGAGGGTCAGATTACTGCATTGGCGTTCCAGCATCGTGGAGTGTATCTTGCCAGTGCTTGTACGAATGGGTTAGTTGCTATATGGTCTGTTGGTCAGAGTAAATTACCTGTGGCTAAGTTACAATTTACTGAGGCAATTAGTCAATTATCGTGGTCACCTGATGACAAATCACTGGCTGTTGGCACAGAAAGAGGTGGTGTAGCAGTGCTTTCTGTGAATTAGCAGTCATGTTACCAATGATAGGAACATATGCCATTATACATCTATGAATGTGTTGCGTGTGAGATAGAAATAGAAGAACTGCGTTCCATGTCAGATGACGATGCAATTATTGAATGTCCCATTTGTCATGCTGTATGTGTACGTACGGTCTCAAGTTTTGTGTTTAAGCAGCGTGAAGAACAACGCAAATCCATACTGTATGGTGAGGTACCGTCAAACTATCATGGACTCTTGTGTGGTTGTTGTGGCCCACGTCGTCGCTTATAGTTGGCAAAGGAAAGTAAACAATGCATGCATATGATGAATTAAAGACACCAATTCCCATAACGATACTAACTGGGTTCCTTGGTGCTGGTAAGACGACACTATTGAATCGCATTATTCAAGGCGATCATGGACTAAAAATTGCTGTATTGGTGAATGACTTTGGTGCAATCAATATTGATACAGAATTAATTGTGTCGGTTGACGGTGAGTCAGTCAGTTTATCAAATGGATGTATTTGCTGTACGATTCGCGATGATTTGTTGTTTGCTGTTTTGAAAATATTACGTAAGCAGCATCCACCTGATTATATTATTATTGAAGCAAGTGGGATTTCAGATCCGGTAGCAATTGCGGCTACGTTTCTGCTTCCTGATATACGTCATATGCTTCGACTTGAAAGTATCTTGACCGTAGTGGATGCAGAACAAGTCCGTGACGTGCATAAACAGTATAGTGAACTTATCGAAGACCAAATTCAGGCAGCTGATTTTGTGATTGTCAATAAAATTGATCTGGTAGATGTGACCCAGCGTGTGACCATCGAAAATTGGGTGAAGTCGCTCGTGCCACGAGCACGAATTATTGCGACGACACATGCTGATGTCCCACTGTCTATGTTGCTTGGTGTAGGGCGCTACCGGATTACACTTGACACAGTCCACGATGTATTACCGCACGATCATCATTCTCATAACCACGGTGCAGAGTTTATGAGTTGGAGCTATTCGAGCGAGCATCCGTTGAGCATTCGGTTAGTGCGTGAAACATTGAAGCAGCTACCTGTTACAATCATGCGTGCCAAAGGGTTAGTGTATATTGCTGAGGCTCCTGATCGGCGTGTGATTATGCATATTGTGGGGAGACGAATATCATTGACTATGGGTGATGCGTGGGGCAGTGAGTCTCCTCGTACACAAATTGTCGTAATTAGCACACCAAATGGTATTAATTGTGAGCTCATGAATATGCAATTTGATGCATGCCAGGCAGGCGTAGCGCATGCGCCAGTGGCAGTTGATGATTGGCAAGTGGTAAGACATACGACGTAACACTCTCATAACACGCCAACGTGATTCAGACATTTTGTGCGGTCATGGCGTAGTTGTAGGTACAATCGTAAACATTTGATCAGCGTGTCTGAGTAAATCAAAGGATGTCTTATGCCAAGGAGGTGGCAGCGGAAGCCTGGTGGCAACAAAATGTTGAAACACCAAATGATTTAACGTGTTGTGCTGTTCATGTATATGAGCATGACAAGGTCAGCGCATCCACAGTACCTTGATACTGTTAGTCTCTGCTAAAAATAATGGTAAGTGGGTTGGAATACGCGATTAGGCAAGTGTATACACAGAAAGGCTTATATGTTTGAAAACAGACCAAAGATGAATTCAAGTCACACACGTGAAATGAAGAAGTGCGTACAACAAGTGTTTGGTCTCTCGGATGATGTGACTATCATGATTACCGAGTTACGGTGTAGTGAACCTGACTGCCCGCCACTCGAGACAGTCATTGTGTTATTGACGATAGATGCACCTGCGCGACAATACAAAATCCACAAAGCAATTGCGGACGTGCGTTGTCAAGATATTGAGCAATTGGTGCACACTACTGAAAGATAAGCATAGTGTATGACACAAATTGTGTTTGTAAGTTGTGTGTTTCCTCAATTCGCTTTGCTCGAGCAGTTGGTGAAAAGAGGGTATCTTGTAACAGTTGCAGAGAGTATCGACGGCATTCATCGAATTGGGCATATGCGTAGTATGGTGTTGATTGTTATCATCGCAGATACGAGCAGTGCATTATTTTTACGTACCATCCAAAACACACTTAATATGAGTGTGCCATGGCTGGTATGGAATCGAACGAGTGATTCTTCGTTGACATTGCTGGCATATGCATCGGGGGCATCAGCGGTATTACCGGACAATGTGACGGAATTAATACTGCACACAACGATTACCTCGATTATGAAACCTGATCCACAAGTGCACAGATTTGGGGGATTGCAACATCGTCACTACCAAGGCACGTATATTCGTCTTGAAGCACAGGCGGTTCTTGAAGTAAAGAAGGGTATTCTTGTGCAAAAGATGGTATATGGTGATGGGGTAGAAACACTACTTGGGCTGTATGGTCCAGGACAGGTATTGGTTGGTCATCCTGATGACGAATGCGGCGTTCATTTGCAAGCACATACTGATGTGGTGGTGACAGTACGTGATTGGCAAGAGGTGTCTGGTCAGATTGATATAGCAAATCGCTTGTGTGAACGCATTCGCACTATGGAGGCATGGGCATCGATTCAGGCGCGTCCATATTTAGACGAACGTATTCTTGGATTACTAGGATTACTTGCTGAGCAGTTTGGAGTTAATCATTCACTTGGTACAATGGTAAATGTGCGTCTTACACACGGGTTGCTTGCATCAGCATTAGGTGTTACACGCTCGACCATTACTCGTGCCCTCGGCAACTTGCGGTGTAGTGGTCGGCTTGAGATAGTAGGTAAAGGTAATTATGAGCGATTTTGTGTGAAGAATAGTGTAGGAAATCATCGTACTGTATATTAAAATACAACGGGTTTGTGATGGTGTACTTTTTGTCTTGATAGATAAAATATTTAATGAATGAGTCTATGACGTACTGAAAATCTGAGTGCATGATTTCTTGGCAGGCACATAAAATGACTGATGCGTGGACTTTTACTTCAACGAGCCCCCAAACTATATGCGTAATGATGACTCTGAATGAGTTCGTGTTTTTTAAGTATGTTGAACAAACACTTAGTAAGTGTTGTTTTCAAACCTAATTATGTGCGAAATCACACTAAGCCAAAAGTGTATCTAGATTACTATACATGTGTTATTCATAAACGACTGGGAGGTTATTGATGCAACCACATCGAAAGCATATTGATTGGGGCAACCGCTGGTTGGGTGGGTTCTGAATGATTGCCGCCGTAGGCGGACTCCCGGTCCGGGAGGATGATTACCACACGACAGCAACACTTGTAGACGTATTGCCTATGCCTGTGTTACACGATACGTCGAATGTTGCTGATGGAGTGTCTGTGCATCGTGAATGGTCCACTGCATTAGGCCATGCTCCTGTCCTTCTCGTAAAGAACGTCATGCGTGCGCGGTCGTTAGTGTTACAAGCTGCGCATGTACAACAAGGTGAAGGTGTTGGCGTGCCTGCAAACGCTAATCGCGATTTGGTTGAGTCTATTAAGCACTATGGAGCTCATCCGGTTTTTATGGAGTTGAATCAACACCTTGCGCTTGTCCCAATGACGCAGGTTCGGTGTTGTTGGGCACAGCTCGTCGGTGGTGTGGGGCAGATAGGTGTGGCAAACTGGGTTGATTGTGCTGACACTATCCCTCAGGTCAGTGGTGGTAAATGGCCTGAAGTGACGGTGTTCGGTCTGCATCTCGATAGAGATGAAGAACTTAGTGGAGCGCTATTGGTGTTTGGTAATGCTGAATTTGCGCGGTCAGTTGCAGCACAAATCATGCCTAATGATGCGCCTGATTATGCGCTTGCTCGCCAACAGCTACATCGATTGCTTGATACAAATTCCATGCAAGGCATTGCGTATCGTCAAGCAGTTACACTCGCAGAAACACGACGTGGAGTTCTTGATGCAGCTGGATTACGCGTTGCATCGGATCCACAGCTGCCGGTGCTTGCGCATCATGTTGGATTGCGTATTCCCAATGAGATTGATGCAGTTACGTTTTATGCATATGTCAAATCAGAGCATACGCCTATTATGTGGTTGCCTGAGCTTCGACCATTGCACTATGCTGCTGTACGTGAGTCACATCGGTTTGTTGCAACGACTGCTGAGATTGCACGTTGGTTGTTTATCCCCGTTGGTCCTGATTACACTGACGAAGAAATTGCCCATGCTATTCTTGGTTTGGTGAAAGCTGCTGAGTTCCTAGGTGTTCGCTGGCGCAATGATGTGGCGCGTGCTACTGAATATGCTTCCATGATGGATGAATGGTATGGCGTAAATCATGATGCGTATCGTCCAATATTTACTACTGATGAATCAGTGTAACTCTGCTGTATACGAAGGAAATATCCGAAAGAAAGGTCTATCAGCATGCGCAATCGCATAGTAATTTTGTTGGTGGGGGTGTTGACGCTCGTGTTGTTGGAGTCACGACCAGCCTATGCAATGCATGTGATGGAGGGTTTTTTACCACCGTTGTGGGCGCTTGTGTGGTTTGCTGTGGCCATCCCGTTTTGGGCTTTTGGGTTGCGCAAAATCACACGTCTTGTGCATGAACAACCAGAAATGCGTATGATGTTGGGACTCGCTGGTGCATTTGCATTTGTCTTGAGCGCACTCAAAATACCCTCTGTTACCGGGTCAAGTAGCCACCCTACGGGTACTGGCTTGGGGGCAATCCTGTTTGGCCCTGCAGTCATGAGTGTGTTAGGTACACTTGTGTTGTTGTTCCAAGCATTGTTAATGGCACATGGTGGATTAACGACTCTTGGTGCTAATGCCGTCAGCATGGCGATTGTGGGGCCACTGATTGCGTGGAGTGTGTGGCGGCTATTTCACACTCGTTTACCGATGTGGTTGGTAGTTTTCTTTGCTACATCGCTAGCCAATCTATCAACGTATGTGGTCACGTCGTTACAATTGGCCTTGGCTTTCCCTGATGCTGTAGGCGGTTTTGTTGCCTCATTTGCTAAGTTTGGGACTATTTTTGCGGTGACACAAATTCCATTAGCAATCTCTGAAGGTATCCTGACGGTCTTAATTATGAATGCGTTACAGCAAAATGCACAAGCTGAGCTGCATACACTTGGCGTTGTGCGAGGGGAAAATTAATGCGTACGAAAACATTTGGTCTGATTACGACTATTAGTCTGATTGTGATAGTGGTGGTGCTGGCGGTGATTCCATTAATCATGGTTCGTGACTCTGAGTTCGGTGGTGCCGATGGCCAAGCTGAAGGTGAAATTGCTATGTTGGCCCCGAACTACGAGCCGTGGTTCTCTCCATTGATTGAGTTACCAGGGGGGGAAACTGAAAGTTTGTTGTTTGCTCTCCAAGCGGCAATTGGTGCAGGTGTGATTGGTTATTTTCTTGGATTCAAACGTGGCACAAAACACGCATCAACCGTATCAAACACCAACGAATTGGGCGTAGGGTTTGAGAGTAATTGATCAGTTTGCTTATAGCAATGCGCTACGCAACCTTGCCCCAACCTACAAGGCTAGTGTCATGTGTAATGCATTGGTTGGGTGTCTGTTGATGCCACATCCTGCTGTAGGGTTTGTTGCATTCGTGTGGATGGCTGTGCTCACCACTCTGTGGGCGCGCATCCCTACCATTGTCTTTATGCGTGTCCTTTTTGCTGAAGTGACGTTTTTGCTGGTGTCGGTTATCGGTATAACGATGAGCATACAACTGAGCCCACCGAGTGATGCATTATTTGCATGGTCTGCGGTTGGGATGTGGGTCAGTGTAAGTGCAGAGTCGTTTGAACTTGCGTTGATGACATTTGCGCGCGCACTTGGTTGTGCAACTGCCTTAAACTTCTTGATTTTGACCACCCCATTAGTTGACATTATTGAATTAATCCGGCGTATACGCATACCTGATGTGTTGATTGAAATAATGGTGCTTTTGTACCGTTCAATTTTTGTATTGCTTGATAGTTTGATTCGTATAGCTACTGCACAGAATGCACGGTTAGGGTATCACAATATGTGGAGTGGGTTTCGTAGTTCAGCCATGCTTGGTAGTCAGTTGTTTTTGGTGGCATATCGACGCAGTCAACGAATGCGAGTGGCATTAGAAAGCCGTGGACTCGATGGCCCAATTTGTGTGGTTGCAAGCCGATATACGAAAGATAATCGCGTGTGGGTGTTGAATATTGCTCTCACGGTGAGTTTATGTGCGGCATGGTTCTTGCTGTAATGGTTTTCACTTGTAGAGAGGAGTGTTTAGTTGGAGAATGTTCTTGAATTTAATCAGTTGTACTATCGATTTCCTGGTGCGGACAAACCTGCACTCAATGGTGCAACACTTACGCTGACGCGTGGAAAGAAAATCGTTTTGGTTGGCCGTAATGGTTCTGGCAAAAGTACGTTGCTCTTGCATGCAAATGGCATCTTGAAACCTGAATCGGGCGAGGTACGTGTGCTTGGCCGCCCCTTACAATATAGTCGTAAGGAGTTGGTTTCGGCGCGTCAGCAAGTAGGTTTAATCTTTCAGAATCCAGATGACCAACTCTTTAGTGCCAGTGTTGAACAAGACATCAGCTTTGGTGCAGTGAATCTCGGACTGACTGATGAAGAAGTGCGAGACAGAGTTGCATCGGTAGCAGCCATGTGTGAAATTACTGATCTTCTCGATAGACCGACGCATGCACTTAGTGGTGGCCAAAAAATGCGCGTGGCAATAGCAGGTGTGTTGACCATGAACCCTCAGGTTATTCTTGCTGACGAAGTCACGGCTGGTCTTGATCCGTGGATGCGCATACATGTCTTAGAGAGTTTTGACCGCCTTGTGAAACAAGGCGTCGTTGTGTTATTTGCCACGCATGATTTAAACATTGCTCGATTTTGGGCGGATGAGGTGGCAGTAATGGAAAATGGACAGGTCACCACCGTTGGGTTGCCAACACAAGTATTTGATAATCCAATGTGGCGTGAAGTATTGTATTGAACAATCATGCGATAGTTGATGCTGTTGGTGAAAAATCTGGCTGACGCAGCACATTTCGCCACCGCCACCGCCGCCATCTGTGTGGGTGGCCTTGGCGCACGAGCGGGTGCGGTGGCCCGGGAGGTGGTTGAGGGGAGGATGCGGATGAGATAAAGGAGAGATGGGCGCACTGCGGTGCGCCCATCTCTATATCGCCGGTGAGTGTATCCTGTCTTATGGTTTCCAATTGCTATACCGCATCATGTCGGCTTTCTCGGCTTGACAGATGGCAGGGTCTTCGACCCAGATTGAATCAGAAGGCGCAGAAATATTGACGTATTTCATAATACTTACACAGCCTGGCACCTTCATACCTACGTCAGGACTAAAGGTGAAACTACAGCTGATAGGGTTGCTTAGTGTGAATTGCATGGTCTGGTTATTGAATGTAATATCCTTGGTAAAACCTTGTAACATTGTTTCACCGCGAGTTTCTTCAGTGGTTGATAATTGTTCAAGAATATAGCGAAACTCTTTTTTGCCTTTGAGCCACTCATCTTCAGAGACGGTGATTTCGATTTTAGAGACCACACGCATACCTTCTATCATTGAGTCATCGTTTATTGTCCAATAGCCATCAATGCCACCGCATTTCGTTCCCTCAAAGCTAAATGGATAGTCAGCAGGTGCTTTTTGGACAAAGTGCCAACCGTTGCATGGTGTGACCATCTTTTCCATCTCAGCGATGAGCTTTTTCATGCGCTGCTCGGTTTCTGCAATAAAATCATCAAGCCCTTTACCTAGGATAAATTTGGTAACTGTGCTCAGCCCAGGTACACCCATAAACAAGACTTTGTTCATGACGACGGTATACATGTACATACCCTCATATCTGATTTCGTTGCGTGCACTTTCGATACGATCGAGGATGCGTTGTTTGTCTTCTGGGCAATCACGGTATGATTTTTTGGTTAGCGGATTCCACGGGTTTTCGGCGCAGGCCTGCAGATAATCGAGCGCATTGAGGTATGGCCACACCTTTTCGAACATTCAAAATGCGTCATTCACATACATACCTGCTTTGAGCGCATTCCACATATCATAGAGCTTGGGTTGGTTGGGATGTATTTGTTGGAATAATTTGGTAAAGTCGCTGATCTGGTCTTTGGCGTATTGCTTCACAAAACCTTTGATATTGACCAAAATAGCATCAACATCAACGGCTACACGCATCGGTGGGTTCATGCGCATCATGCGAGATGGAGCACGTGCGACGGGTGCCGAGCGAATTGCATCAAGGATTTCGGGTGGTGCATCAGCAGCACTTATGGTGTATGCGTATGAGAAAGTGTCAGGCGCATCAGCAGAGAGTGGTGCAATTGCGACCGGTTTGCCGATATCAGCAGTTGCGCCGCGTGAATATTGAATCGTTTGGTCAATAAGATGCCCGGTTGGCGTCGCCATGAGCACTTGCCATGTGGTGGCATCAATTTGTTGGGCGACGACATTGGTGCGTGCGATGTATTCTGCCTCAATAACACCATATCCTTGATCGAGCACTGCCCGAAACAGCGCAGGATCAGATTCTGTTTTTGCCACTGGCGGAGTAAGTTCGGGGAGTGGTGTGTGGGTTAGTGGAAGAGTGGGCGTCAAAGGAGGTAGACTCGGTACCGGGGTAGAGGGAGCAGCGGTGGGAGGAGATTGGGTGACCGCAGATTGGCCACAGGCACAGAACCATATTACACAAAAAAGCAACACGAACTGCTTCATGATACGTTGCTCCTTGAGTTACTGTCGTGTGCTATGGCACGACGCTATATTGATGATGGGTATGTTGATATGGTGATTATATCAAATGTGCATAAATAGTAAACAACACATGAAATGATGTCGTTACATAACGATTGTCTATCGTAGTGCGATGTCTAAATAATATAGTTGCTCTTCCTAGTTCAGCTGATTCAAGCTCAAACCCTGACATACCCAAATATAAGTCGTCATCTACAGCTATTGAGATCTATTCGGCAATACACACGACGGGTATTGGTTTGATTGAATCTTGTGTATTCGACTGCTTTTAGGCATTGACTGACTTTGATGACGTAACGTTGTGTAACTGCTTTTCGTAGATGGTATTTGGATATTGCAATTTTCACGTAATCGTGATATTTTTCTTGTCACACGTTGATGTGTAATGAATATTTGGGTCAAAGAAGGAGAGGAAGCTATGCCACGCCAGTATCTCTTTTTGGGGAATTACACCGCCCAAGGTCTTGCGGGAGCCATGCAAGACGGCTTTGCCACTCGTGAACAGGCCATGTACAAAATTGCCAGCTCTGTTGGTGCGAAAATCATTTCTGCTGGGTTTGAGGTCGGTGACCATGATTTGATTGTGGTGGTAGAAGCCGACGAAGCCCAAGCAGCCGCCGTGGCGCTCAAGGTGAATCCCTCAGGTGCGGTATCGTTGAAGGTTATCCCAATTATGAGTGCCGCCGACATGGATCAGAGTCGGGCCATTGCGATGGGTGCTGATTGGAAAGCACCTGGCACCAAGTAAATGGTATATGCGATTGCATAGCGAAGGGGCGCACCGCGGTGCGCCCCACGTTATTCTGATATCACGGTAAATCCTGATATACCCATGTACAATTCGTCATCCACGGCCATTTCAATGAAATCAGCGCTGATTGTGGCGGGTACCGGGTAGCTTGAATCAAACGTGATCGTCAGTTTGTCGGCCTCGCCGAATCTTGCCGACGTGAGTTCGGCGTAGATGCCGTCAATGGTGGTATATTTCATGAAAAAGCCGGCCCCAGGGTCGTCGAGCGCTACTACAACACCGTTGGCATCCGTGAGTGTGACCACTGCGCCGTCGCGCACCTCCACTGTAATCGGCATCATGGCATACATTGGGCAGTAACAGCCGACCATCAGCGCAAAGCGATAATCGCGAATGCCGGCTTCGTTCCAACGGGTGTAATTGGCAGCAAGTTCGGCGGCGATATCGAGTGAGGTATCACCAGGCGGCGTCGGGGTTGGTGGAGTCACGACAGTGGGTGTCAGTGGTGCGGTTGTGGTGCTGGTGCAACCAATCAACACCAGAGCGAGGAGCACAGAAATGAGGTGGGCAGCCGTGCGCATGGTATGACTCCTGATTGCATCAATGACCTGCTATCAAGACGGTTGCCCATGCCAAAAGTTCTAGATTCGTGGCAGGATTCTTTTACACTGCGTGCTGGAGCGCATGGCGCCAGCGCCACTCGAGGACCCCGAGTGTGCCAACGAACAACCCCTCACCCACAAAATGCCCGATACCAAAGAGACTGGCTGTTGGTGCAAGCAACACCGCGGTGACCAGACACACTGTCGCCCACAGCAGATTGGCGACACTCAGGCTTATCACGGCGCCGAGTGGGCGGTGTGGCCATGAAGCAATCAGAGATGAACTGATGCCGTAGATGAGGTTGGCCGTGATGTTGATGGTGAAGAGCCAAGCGGGAATCTGGTAGAGCGCAACTAACACGTCGCTGAGGAGCCACATGATGACTCCTGCGATAAGGCCAGCACTGCCGTCAATCCGCAGAATGTTCCTCTGATTTATCATTCTTCATTCTTCATTCTTCATTCTTCATTCTTCATTCTTCACTGTTTACCGTACGTTACGAATCAAAATCTGCTTGGTGTAGTTGCACGAATTACAGATCATGATGCGGTATCCTGCCGCACTCGTGTAGCGTACATCGCGGCCACAGCGCGGGCAGACCTGCAGGTCGTAGGTAGGGGCAGGGCGCGACATGAATGATGAGCCGTTTTGGTCGCCTTGAGCGCCACTTTCGGCGACACTGGTCGGGTTATTGCGCTGGTGGATACTCGGTCGGGCATTGCCGGTGGCCACAATTTCGAGCGACTCCATGATGCGGTCAACGAGCACGCGGTAATCTTCGGCACCACGACTCTCGGGGTCGTATTCGAAGATTGATTTGCCGTACATCGGTGACTCCGAGAGGCGCACGTTGGTGCGAATCGGTTGCGTGATTTTGCTACCGTAGGTCTGGCGCAAGTTCTCGAGCAACTCAAGCGCCTGACGTGAGCGCGGATCGTACATGGTAGGAACGATGAGTTTGATAGAGTTTGCGTCGCCGCGCATCGTACGCATCTGCTGATGCAGGAGTTCAAGGCCACGTACCGAAAACGGCTCGACCGTGGTCGGCGCAATGATATCATGTGCTGCCACCAAGGCGTTGGCGTTGAGCGGGTTGAGCGAACCGCTTGAGTCGAGCAAAATCATGTCGTAGTACTGTGCGATTGGCTCGAGTGCGCGCTCTATCGTACGCCCCCATTCGGCACCACGTGACATCATGGTTTGGGCGGTGAGGAGCGTGGTGTCAGCGACGATTAGGTCAAGATTATGGCGCGCGGCCACAATACAACGTGCCGGGTCCATACCCTCAATCATGAGCTCGTAGAGAGTATGTTTGGCCGTAACACCCAACGAAGACGAGAGATTCCCTTGCGGGTCTGTGTCAATCATGAGCACTTTGACACCACGGAGCGCCAATCCGGCACCAATATTGATGACCGTTGTCGTTTTGCCAATACCACCTTTGAGATTGGCGACCGTCACAATCCGTGTCATAGTGATTCCTTGATTACCAATTTTCTTCTACTACTATACAGTATCTCACAGCATTGTTTTCGCTGGATTGATGGTGATTCTGTCAAATGCGGTCAGGTGCTCGATGGTTTTCAATTTGATTTATAATTGAGACATCCCACTGGGGTATTGACCACACAAGGAGCCACTATGCCGTGGATCAAAGTCTTTAGCATTGAGGAGGCAACGGGCTTTCTCAAAGAGCAGTACGATGCCGCCATCAAACGTGCCGGACGCATCTGGAACATCGTCGGCATCATGAGCCAAAACCCGCGCACCATGAAAGCCTCAATGGACATGTACGGTGTGATTATGTTCGGCCAATCACCCCTCAGTCGTGGCCAACGTGAAATGCTCGCTACCGTCACGTCCTCGATTAACCACTGCCTCTACTGAAGGCGATCGCATGCGCACGACCTCCGTGCTGAGGTCAAAGATTTTGGGATTGTCGACGAGACCCAGGCTGACCTGTTTGTTCACCACATCTGTAGCGACTGGCGCCAAGCCGGCTTGTCACCCTTTGATCGGGCCTTGTGTGAATACGCCGAAAAGCTGACGCGCACCCCCCAACAAATGGGCCCCGCCGACCTTGATGTGCTCCGCACCCACGGTATGGACGACCGCACTATCCACGATGCGACGCAGGTCATCTGCTACTTCAACTACATCAACCGCATCGCTGATGCCCTTGGGGTTGAGCCCGAGGCGTTTGTGCACCCCTGGGAACAACGCGTGCCGTAAAGTTATTGCCCCATGGTAGAGCCGTAGCATGCTACGGCTCTACCATGGGATATATAAACCAAAACAAATATAGTAAAATACCAAAATATGCTTTCGCACAAAAAGGATTGCGATGACCACCTTGTATTTCGATCATGCGGCCACCACCCCACTTGATGCGGCAGTCTTGGCCCAAATGCACCCATATTTGACTGAGTACTTTGGCAATCCGTCGAGCCCGCATGCGATGGGCCGGAGCAGTTTGAACGCCCTTGACCACGCCCGCGATCAAGTGGCCGCCGTGCTCAACTGTAGCAATGCTGAGGTGATTTTTACGGGCGGCGGCTCAGAGGGCGATAATTTGGCCGTCAAGGGTGTGGCCGAGTCGTACCTGCGCCAGCACGGTCGAGCCCATGTGATTGTCAGCGCCATTGAGCACCATGCCGTGTTGCACGCCGCTGAGGCGCTTGAGCGCCAAGGCGTCGAGGTGTCCATTCTGCCGGTGAATAGCGATGGGATTGTGCTGGTAGATGACCTGGTCGCAGCGTTGCAACCTCACACCGCCGTTGTATCGGTGATGTATGCCAACAATGAGATCGGCACGATTCAGCCGATTGCCGAGTTGGCCGTGGTCTGCCGCCAGCACGGGGTGGTGTTCCATACCGATGCGGTGCAAGCCGCTGGTCTTTTGCCCCTTGATGTCAAAGCGCTGGGGGTTGATTTGCTCACCATCACCGCCCACAAGTTTTATGGACCCAAAGGGGTCGGCGCCATGTATGTACGGCGCGGCGTTGAGCTCTGGCCGCAAATCCACGGCGGCGCCCAAGAGCGCCGGCGCCGGGCCGGTACCGAAAACGTCGCTGGCATCGTCGGGTTAGGCGCCGCCCTCGCCCTCGCTGAATCGAAGCGTGAGGCCGAGGTGGCACGCCTGACGCCGCTGCGCGACATGCTGCTCCAGGGGATTGCCGGCGAGATTGCGAGCGTGCGTGTTACCGGTCATGCTCAGCACCGTTTGGCCAATAACGCCAGTTTTGTGATTGATGATGTCGATGGCGACAGCCTGCTGATTATGCTTGATCGGCGTGGGATTTGTGCCTCGAGTGGCTCGGCATGTACGAGCGGCTCGATGGAGCCGTCACACGTGCTCCAGGCGCTTGGCGTGCTGAGTGACGACACGCAAGCAGCCTTACGTTTGACAATTGGGCGCTCGACGACCGTTGCTGATGTCGAGAAAGCGATTGCTGATGTGGTGGATGTGGTGGCAAAACTACGGGGCTAGGCCGGGATAATCACAATTTGTCCGGCAGTTTGTTCGGTGAGCACCGCAGTGATTGTCTCGACATCGCTGACGCGCACCGTCACTGTCATGGTGATGTCGGTGCCAAACGACTCATCGTCGATGTGATGGTCATAATTCGCCAACGTGCGTTTGATGCCTTCGTATTGCGCATAACTCATCGCCAGCACCACCTGCGTGCGGGCGATTTTTTCTTGGCGCTCGGTGATCTCGAGCACCGCTTTGACCGAGTCGCCGTAGGCGTGCACCAATCCCCCGGTGCCGAGCAAGGTACCGCCGAAGTAGCGGGTGACCACCACCACTACATCGCCCAGCCCACTCCCTTTGAGTACTGCCAAGGCGGGGCGGCCTGCGGTGCCCGAGGGCTCACCGTCGTCGCTCATGCCCAGCGTGGTGGTGCCGCCGTGACCGATGACATAGGCGTAGACATGGTGATTAGCGTCGGGCATTTGTTGGCGAATGCTGGCAATGAACGCCCGGGCGGTTGCGACATCGCTGGCTGGCGCAAGATGGGTAATGAAGCGCGAATTACTGACGCGAATTTCACACTGGATTGGGCCAGCCGGGACAAAGTGCGCCATGCGTCGTGCTCCCTAGCGTGTCAAATCGCTGGCAACTGGCAGGGTAAAGCTAAAGGTACTGCCCTTGTTGACGACGCTCTCGGCCCAGACCCGTCCACCTTGGAGTTCGACGAGTCCCTTGACAATCGAGAGGCCGAGCCCGGTGCCGCCGATGCTCTTGGTGTTTGAGTTGTCGACGCGCATAAAGCGATCCCAAATGCGGGCCAGATTGTCGGGCGAGATACCGATGCCTTCGTCGCTGACGCTGACCACCACAAAGCGTCCGCGCGGATGGTCGTCAGGAAGATCGGTGAGTTCGTGGATGTGTACGGTAATCGTGCCACCGTTGGGCGAGTATTTGGCGGCGTTGGTCAGCAGGTTGGTCATGATTTGACGTATGCGCTCTTTGTCGGCATGTACTGGCGGGGTATCGGCGGCGATGTCGCTTTTGATGGTGTGATTATCAAAGACTGGCTGGCGCTGCAGTTGTCTGGTCAGGTCGTTGGTCATCTCGGAGAGCGACATCGTCCAACGGGTGATGCGCATCGTATTGGCCTCGATACGGGCAAAGTCGAGCACGTCGTTGACCAGTGTCTGCAGATTCTCGGCCGAGTTGTAGAGCGTGCGGATGTGTGTCTTTTGATCCTCGGGCGAGAATTCGCGCGACAGGAGCAACTCCGCATATCCCAAGATGGAGGTGAGCGGGGTACGCAACTCGTGCGAGACCATTGAGGTGAATTCGCTCTTGAGCCGGTCGGCCTCTTTCTCGCGCGTCATGTCGTGGATGACCCACAGACGACCCGTAATCTGCTCGGTGCTGTCGCGCGTCGGTACCGAGAAGATGCTCAGGTCTTGGTGCGGGTTGCGCAACTTGAGGTTGAGCGAGAACTCCTGCTCTGGTTTGGCCTGCATATTCGTGCAAAAGTCGCTGAACGCCGCTGAATCATGAAAACGTGGCAAGAGCAGCGACAACATGTCGAAGGTGATGCGGAATCCGGGACCAACCTGGGCCTGCGTTAAACCCCAAATCTGCAGAAATGCCGGGTTATGGCGCAACACCTGACCGTGGCGGTCGATTAGGACCAAGCCGGACGGCATGCTGTTGAAGACTTGGCTGAGTTGGGTGCTGCGCTCGAGCAACTCTTGGTAGCGCAGGGCACGGCGCAACGGCTGTACGGCCGCCTCGGCGACGCCAAGTGCCAGCGTGGCGACGTGGTCACTAAAGGTGTCGGCGCGCAAGCTATCGAGAATCATTACCGCCTCGGCCCGGCCGTCAATGGTGATGGGAATGGCCAGTTTGGCGCGTACTTCTGGTTTATCTTCGAGGAAGTAGTCGACATCTTGTGTGATTTCGCGCACGAGTAATGGGCGTGCGTTACGCGCCACTTTGCCGGCAATGCCGTTCTCCCAACTCCAGCGGTGGCGTTTTTGACCGCCATTCCCCTGGGGCAACATGGCAACCGTATAGCCGTGAGCTGACATCAGCTCGAGCTCTTGGCGGTCGTGATCGACATAGACGATGATGCCAGCATCTGCGCCGGTGTATTCGATGCCACGACTCAGGATAAGCGGCAGTAAGCTGTGCAGTGGGAGTGGCGGGTCGAAATCTTGACGGAGTCGCGACAGGAGTTGCGCGAGGTCGTGGGTGGCGGTCGCAATCACAATTGCATCCTGCGTGGTCGTCGTCGGCACAAGGCTTGTTGTCTCGTCAACGAGGTCTGTCGTTTGCTGACGAGTACTGGCAATCTCTATTTCGGCTGCCAAAAAGGGAATAAGCGCCACAATGGTACCTTGTTCGTGCGGCGATAACGTCTCTTCGGGGTTTGTGCGAAACTCGAGGACCCCCCAGATGTGGTCGTTCCACTTGACCGGGATGCCGTTGACGACCAGTTGATAGGTGGTGATGTCTTCGTTGGACTGTGTGATATCAACGGTAATCGGTTTTGTGGTGGGGTGTTGTGTCAGTAACGTTGCCTGAAGAGTGGCGTCGTCCCACGAAGTGCTCCACGCACTGCTCGAATAAATGGTGATTTGGTCAGTATGGTTGTTGCTGCGCCAGTAAGTCAGGCGTGCATCGTGATAGGTGAGAATTGCGCGTAATAAGACAAATACCTGCTCAATGCGCGTATGAAATGGCTGATCGCTGGCGAGTGCCTTGGCACATGCGGCAATGACCGGCAAATGAGGTTGTGAGAGCGGTATGGTTGTCATATAGTTTGGTTTGCTCAATTATCACAGACGTGGTATTTGGGGTGAATGTATGGTATTGTAGACAACCCAACGGATAGTTGTCAAAAAGTGCATTGGCATACCGAATAAACACCGGAGCGCGACGCAGTCACCACACGGACAATGCCATACATGCATGGGTTATCGTCATTCCCGCAATCATGTGATAGTGATGAGTATATTTTAATGTACGAAGTTCGTGAAATCTGTTACTATGTAGTTGGAATCACACAGAGCACGCGTGATTGAAGGAGGATACGCGATGAAACGGTTGTTGTTAGTCGTACTAGCACTGAGTGTGTTGGTCGCATGTGGCGCCACACCAGCTGCACCTGCAAACAACGATGCAGGCACCACAAAGACACTACGGATTGGCTACGTACCGGTGATGATTTATGCACCGCTGTATGTCGGTATCGAACGCGGATATTTTGCGGCTGAAGGTATTACTATCGAGTCCACCCCAGTACAAGGTGGCAGCGACCCAGTCGTGCAGCTTGCTGCGGGCAATTTTGATGTGGCGCTGGGTGGTGCAGGTGCTGGTCTGTTCAATGCGGCAGCGCGCGGCGTTAAGTTTTCGATTGTAGCACCAATGCACAGTGAGAAAGCCCCACTCACCAGCCCGCTCGTCATCAGTGCCAAGCGAGTTGACGAAATCACCAAGATTGCTGATCTTAAGGGCAAGAAGGTGGCCATCAACGCGACCGGTGCAGCGACCGAGTACTGGTTGAGCGAAGCGCTCGGTCAGGGTGGGTTGCGCGTCGCGGATGTGGAGTTGGTGACGGTGCCATTTAAGGATGTGCCAGCCGCGTTGGCGAGCAACTCAATTGATGCGGCCATTCTCGGTGAGCCGTTGGCCACGATTGCCATGGACAAGGGTGAAGTGGCGTTGTTGTCAAACGATTTCATCAATGGATTCTTCGCCACGTACCTGTATATGGGTGAGCCATTGTTGAATGACCAAGCAACGGCTCAGGGCTTCATGCGTGCCTACGTGAAGGCATGTGGTGATTTGCAAGGCGATTACATGAGCCAAGAAATTGCTACAATTATCGAGAAGTACACCAAAGTTCCGGCGGATGTGGTGATGCGTGCCTCACCGGCACAATATGATGCCACTGGTACTATTCCAGTTGAAAATCTGCAGACGTTGCAGAGCTACTTCCGCAAACGTGGCGTACTCGAGTATGACGCTGACCTTGATGTGAACACGCTGATAAATACTGACCTGGTGGCAAGTATCAAGTAGGTACAATTGGCCATCTAGGAGCGAAGCGGGGCGGCGGCGTATGAGTCATGCGCTGCCGTTTTGCATCGTAATCGTTGAAGAATGGTTGAATGTCATGCAACAGCCACCGCTGGTGCGATTTGAACAAATTGCAGTGACCTACCCGAACGGGGTGCAGGCCTTAGCTGATGTCTCACTTGATATTCCGCAGCATCAGGCGGTAAGTATTGTGGGGCCGAGTGGGTGTGGCAAGACGACCCTGCTACGCGTCTTGGCTGGGCTCGAACACGTGAGTCGTGGTCGAGTCATCGTTGCACCGGAGACGCGGTTGGCCATGGTATTCCAACAAGGCTTACTCTTCCCATGGATGTCGGTTGCTGACAACATCAGCTATGGTCTGATGGTGCGTGGTGCATCACCACAACAATGTCGCACTGCTGCCCGTGAGTGGTGTGATCGCATGGGACTCCAGCGTTTCATTGATGTCTATCCCCATCAGTTGTCGGGTGGCATGCAGCAACGAGTGGGGTTAGCGCGTGCGCTTGCAACGAACCCAGACATCCTGCTACTTGATGAACCATTCGCCGCACTTGATGCACAGACACGCCTGTTGATGCAAGAGCTCCTCAGCGATTTGCGGGCCCAAGGGTTATGTGGCACGATGCTGTTTGTCACCCATGCCATTGATGAGGCGTTGATTGTGGCAGATCGGGTCGTGGTCATGTCGTCACGACCCGGGCGTATCATCACGGATCTGACGCCTGATTTTGCTGGTGGGCGTCGTGCCGACCAGGTGCGCACCCTCCCCGCCTTTCATGCGGCATTCGACCACATCTGGCAACAAATCAAGACCGAAGTCTCGGCACAGATGCATGAGGGGGTGTTGTGATGTCCAGTAGTCGCTGGTTATCGCTTGTTTCACCCCTGGTACTCATCGTGTTGTGGGAGAGTGCGGTGGCGTTCGGGGTGCTGAATCGCGTGTTTATTCCACCACCCACTGAGGTGGCAGTAGAACTATGGGTATCGTTGCGTGACGGGAGCATGATGGACGATGTGCTGATTAGTGCACAGCGCATTCTCTTCGGTTTTTTGCTCGGTGCTATTCCTGCAACGTTGCTCGGCATTTGGAGTGGCCTGAATCGTACGGTGTTGCTTTTGGTACGCCCGTTGGCGACGATGCTCTATCCTGTGCCCAAAATTGCTTTGTTGCCGTTGGTGATTGTAGTGCTCGGCATCGGTGAGGTGAGTAAGGTTGTGACGGTGGCGGTCAGCGTCTTTTTGATGGTTGTCATTCATACGATTGGTGGTGTTTTACAAATCGATCGACGCTATTTCGAGGCGGCGCGCGTCTTCGGTGCGAACCAGCGCACGTTGCTCCGTACGGTGGCTTTTCCGGCCAGCTTACCTGCAGTTGTTGAGGGGTGGAAGTTGGCCATGGGCTTCGCCTTGACGTTGATTGTCGGTGTCGAGTTCGTGGGTGCCAGTGATGGCATCGGGTATCGCATTTGGCAGTCGTATGAGCTTTATGCCATCGCAGATATGATGGCAGCTGTGTGCGTCATTGCCGTTATGGGCTGGTTGATTACACTCATTCTTGACGAAGTTGAACGATTGGTGGTGCCGTGGCGTCACACAATCAAGGAGTCACGCATGCCGTTAGTGCGTACATGGTGGAATGCGGTACGCCCGTGGAGCTATACCGCAGCAATCATTCCCGTGTTGTTGGGGGCGGCGATTGCCGCGCAATCTGTGGCGCTTAATTGGTGGTATCTGGTTTTGGCCTTGATTGGCTCGATTGCCATTCAAGGCGGCACCAATCTGATGAACGACTACTACGACTATCGCAAGGGGACTGATACCGCGGCAGTCAAAGGAACCGGTGGTGCACTGTTGCGCGGCGATCTGACACCGACGCAGATTTTTTGGGCGGGGATTATAGCCTTTGCCATCGGCTCTACCATCGGTCTATATCTCGTCTCTGTCAGTGGTCCGTTCATCTTCTGGTTAGGCCTGTTCAGTGTGGCAGTCGGCTATTTTTATACCGCTGGACCATTTGCGTTGGCCTATGTCGGGCTTGGTGAGGTAGCCGTGTTCATCTTCATGGGTCCGGTCATGGTGCTCGGATCGTACTTTCTGCAAATTCCCGATGTGGCGTGGCCAGCGATATGGGCCTCGTTACCCGTGGCATTCGTGGTTGCAGCGATTTTGCATGCCAACAACTTGCGTGACATTGATACTGATCGACTCAACCACAAGCGCACGTTGGCCACCGTGTTTGGTCGCGAGGGCGCACGCCTAGAGTACCACCTGTTAGTAGGTGGGACGTTTGTCAGTCAGTGGCTCTTAATCGGGTTCGGTGTTGTCCCCTGGACAACGTTGATTACCACCATCATGGTCCCCTTGGCGTGGCGTTTGATGCAGATCGCAGCAACCGAGGTCGAGGCGGCCAAATTGCACCCCGTGTTGCGGCAGACAGCCGTATTGCATATGCGCTTCGGCTTGTTGTATGTGATTGGATGGGTTGTTGCGTTGTGGGTGTAGCAGGAGTAGATGACGATGAAACGTGCGTTGTGGGTGTATATTGCGATTGTGTTGGGTGCGTGTACACCATCAGCTTCGGTACAATTGACTGCAACGCCGGATAGTGTCAGTGATGGTGTGCAAGCGACAGCGGTCGGCAGTGTCGAATCAAGACCGACTGATACGCCCGTTGGGATAACGAGTGCCGGAGATACGGCGTCGGTTACACCGCTGGTATCACGCACTGACGCCGGTGGTGTGGGGACAACCGCATCGCCGACGATGGGCGTCACTGATACTCCGGTGGTGGTCTCGGCCACGCCGACCGTTGTGCGTGTAGCACGGATTGCCACTGGATGGCGCTTTGAGCAGGTTGATACGCCTGGTGCCCTCTTCTT
>VGPG01000013.1 GCA_016875555.1 Chloroflexota bacterium
ACATCGTGTTGCAACGTGACAATTGCGTCATCATCGTGGCGTTGTACTACCCGCAGACCACCATACCACGGCGGCACTGCCGAGCCCTTGGATAACCACCGTTCAAACCCAGTTGGATCAAACGGTGTGTCAATGGTCATCTCGCCGATTTGCATCAAGACTGGCAGACCAATGGCCGAGAGCATATGAAAATCGTCATAGGGATTATCGTCACCGGCAATACTCCAGCGTTGATCGGGCAAGACCATCAACTGGCCACGCTCTACCAACCGATCACGAAGCTCACCAGCATACCACTGTCGAATTTCACCATCGGTAAGTGGAATCTCGCATGCCGCTGCGCGCAGATGTTGCGTCAACACGTAGGCATTAAGTGTTGCCGATGGCCACATCGGTGGTGTAGGGTCAAGGAGCTGGGCGGGATTGGCTGCGTACCACTGGTCAATGGGATGACTGCCAAGTATCACCACGACTGCGGTGTACCCCGATTGCATCGCCTCAGCAATGCGCCAGCGGTCATCTGCAACGCCAACCATAATCAGCACCTGAGCATGCCAAAGACGTGAAGCGCTCGTAATATTACTATTGACATCGATGGGTTCGATCAACGGCTGCAAGGTGTCGCGCACCCACAGATGCGCTGCGTAGCCCTGTTCGCTGAGTGATTGTGCTAATGATTGAGCCACGTGCAGATAATCATCCGGACGGTACCACACCTCGACCACAGATGGTTCATGTGCGTAATCATTCGCCTGCACAATACGCCATGTGCCGATTGCTAAGTCCTCGAGTGTGGCATCCAAATCGGTGACCGGTACCAGCGTTGCCATGTATTGGACGTGTGCCGATGCACGATTGTGCTGAACTACGCGTTGCACGCGCTTCAACAGTGCAGCCAAGTGATACATGCCGATACCGGCAACCAGATGCATATCAACGATCCCACAGATGGTCAGCGACTGCCACAATCCACGCCATGCGCGGTCATGATGCCCGAGGATTCTGCGATGGAGCGCATCATATGTCACAATCAATAGTCGTTCGGCCACCATCGGACCGGTCGTCTCGGTAACGATGACCGGCATAATAGCCGTATCATGCGAAAACTTTTCAACAAAGGCGATGATTTCACGGTACAAGGCCATGGCCGCAACCTCGTCATGGACCAGTACCATGGCACGCTGCGTGGGTGATTCGATGAGTACATTGATAATCATGCAAATCAGGCTTAATGTACGGCGCGGACTAGCCGAGACAATCGCCACATGCTCTTGACGCCGCATGGCCATCAACGTTGCCGCATGATGCGGGCGAAACGGCTCACCAGTCAGGTTAATCCAGGCATGTGAGAGCACAGGGTCAACGGCTAAGTGCGTGATTCGTTGACCAGCTGATGCAGGAGTGTGTTGGGTATGAACAACAATCTCTGCCCCGTATGGTTGACGAAAATGCGCCACTGCATCAGTGATATGTGCGGTCATGAGCACACAGCCTTACTCAAACATATAACGTACATTACTATTATACTTCGTAATCAAAATTCTGTGCATCCTCTGTTATTGGGCTTTGTCCCGATGTGGCATATAGCCAATGAATCGATACAAATTCACCAGAAAATTCATTTGCATCACACAAAATTGTGTGGTATCATTCAATTCGTTGTCGAGGCGCCTAGCGCGACGGCAAAAGCGGTGAGGAGCGGCCCCATCGTCTAGCGGCCTAGGACGTCACCCTCTCAAGGTGAAGATCGAGGGTTCGAATCCCTCTGGGGTCACCAAGTTTCTTACCGACACGAGCCACATGGGGATGTGGTGTAGAGGCCTAACATGCGACCCTGTCAAGGTCGAGACCGCGGGTTCGAATCCCGTCATCCCCGCCACGCAGTGACCACACCACCGCACACGCATTGTGTGCGGTGGTGTGGCTTTGTAGACGACTATTCACCACGCACGAAAGAAGCATGGACATGGACGCCACTCGCATTGTTCGCCACACCCTCATTGTACTGTTGCTCCTCATGATTCCTCTGATTGGAATGCAAATCAACGCCGATATTCGCTGGGGTCTGTTTGATTTTGTTATTGCAGGAGGAATCTTGTTCGCTGCCAGACTCGCATATGAAGCTATCCGCACCAGACTCTTCAGCACATCACACCGCATATGGATGGTGGTAGGCATCAGCCTAGTAGTCATGGTAGTGTGGCTTGAGCTTGCCGTCGGCATCGTGGGCACACCGTTTGCGGGGAGCTAGTTACCGTACACTGTGGCGAATATCGTTGCCGCAGATATGTGCGCCGAGCGTAGACATGTGCGCAATCATGCGGATTGTTCGTATGCTTCTGACGCATCAAAATCCGATTTGACTCACCTCATTCTACACGCTACAATACCTAGACGGATTTATTCCGCAGGGCGTTGGTGTGCCCGCACAGGAGTCATGATGTTCGAAAGCCTTTCGGATCGTTTACAAGCGGTATTTCAGAAGCTCGGCGGCAAGGGTCGTTTGAGTGAAGAAGACGTGCGCGAAGCGATGAAGCAGGTGCGGCTTGCCCTGCTTGAGGCAGACGTCAACCTGCAAGTCGTGCGTGAATTTGTGGCCAAGGTCTCAGAGCGCGCCGTCGGTGAAGAGGTCTCACGGAGTCTTACTCCATCACAGCAGGTCATCAAGATTGTGCGCGACGAGCTCATCGCACTGCTTGGAGATGCCGAAGTCCCGCTTGCGGATGCCAAACTCCCGCCGACCGTCATCATGCTGGTAGGTCTGCAAGGAGCCGGCAAAACCACCCATGCGGCCAAACTCGCATTACAACTGCGCAAAAAGGGCAAGCGCCCATTGATGATTGCTGCTGACGTCTATCGACCTGCCGCTATCACGCAGTTGGAGTCGTTGGGTAAGCAAATCAACATTCCCGTCTACAGTGAGGGGAGTGCAGCCAAACCAACCGACATTGTGCGCAACGGCATTCACCATGCACGGCAAGAGCACTGTAATGTTGTCATCATTGACACCGCTGGTCGTCTACAGATTGACGAGCTGTTGATGAACGAATTACATCAGATTGTCGAAGTGGCAAACCCGGACGAGCGCTTGCTCGTGGTGGACGCCATGATTGGTCAAGAGGCAGTACGTGTTGCTGACGAGTTCAACAAGCGCGTAGCGCTGAGTGGCATCATCTTCACCAAAGTCGACGGTGATGCGCGTGGTGGTGCTGCGTTGTCAGTGCGATCGGTCACAGGCGTCCCAATCAAGTTCTTGGGCACCGGTGAAAAAATCGAATCCGGCACGCTCGAGGTCTTCCACCCAGAGCGTTTGGTGTCGCGTATTTTGGGCATGGGTGACGTCCTTTCGTTGATTGAGCGTGCCGAACAATCAATCGACAAAGACGAAGCTGCCCGCATGCAGAAGAAGCTCGCCAAGGGGTCATTTGATCTCGAAGACTTTTTGTCGTCGATGAAGCAAATGCGCAAACTTGGTCCCATCAATCAGATTCTGGGTATGTTACCTGGAATGGGTCAGATGGCCAAGGCTGGAGAGCTGGTAAACGAGAAGGAATTACGTCGTGTCGAGGCAATCATCCTTGCGATGACACCCGGCGAGCGACGCAATCCGGATATAATCAAGGGGAGTCGCCGCGAGCGCATCGCCAAAGGAAGTGGAACGTCGGTCCAACAGGTATCAGCACTCCTCAAAAACTTCCAACAGATGCAACGGGTGATGAAGCAGTTTGGTGGTAATGGCAAAGGGCGGATGCCCGACCCGCGTGATATCATGCGTCGGCTCCGTTAATCCACAATTCGTATACATGTAGGAGGAAGTTCGGAACATGGTCACTATTCGTTTGCGCCGCACCGGCAAGAAGAAGCAGCCGAGCTATCGCGTTGTTGTCGCTGATTCACGCTCACCACGCGATGGGAAGTTCATCGAAATCGTCGGCTTCTATAACCCAGTGCGCCAACCACAAGAGCTCGAAATCAAGGCTGACCGCGTCCGTCATTGGATGAGTGTTGGCGCCAAGCCCTCGGATACGGTTGTACGCTTGCTGAAGCGTGTCAACGTCCTCGATGAGAGTGGCAAACCAACGCCTGTTGCAAGCTAGTCGAGAGGCTCATGCGTAAATTACTCGAGTACATGGTGCGTAATTTGGTTGATCACCCTGAGGCCGTGCAAATCCGCGAACGGTCGACGTCATATGCCGTCACCTTTCGCTTGAGTGTAGGCTTTCAGGAAGCCGGCAAAATCATCGGTCGCAATGGTCGCGTGGCCAAGTCGATTCGTGATTTGATGGCCGTGGCAGCCGCCCGCCAAGGCAAACGCGTCCATATTGATATTGAGTAAGCCAAGGAACTCCCTCCTTTGCCAGATACCATGCGTGATGCGCCCGGTGCGGGCGTATCACGTACGGTTGTGTATTTTTTGTCTACTTTCCCGGCGATCTGATGCGTAATCATCATCGCCTACTACTGTGGTGACACCAATGAGTGATATACAACCAGTTCGCCCCGATGAACTACTATTAGTGGGCGAAGTCGTGAATGTGGTTGGCCTGCGTGGTGACGTGCGACTGCGCCTCATCTCAACCCAACCGGTTTTTTTGGCTGAGACGAAGCCAATGTTGTACAGCGCTGACGGAAAACGCACATTTCGCTTGCGACGACTTGTCCACTACAAAAACGACCTCTACACGGCAACGCTCGGTGGCATTGCCACGCGCGATCTGGCAGAGGCGATGCGCGGCGTCGAGTTGTACATTCGTCATGATGATATTGAACCACTAGCTGACGATGAATACTTCATCCATGACTTGGTCAATCTGACCGTCGTTGATCGCGACAACAACGTGATTGGCACGGTACGCGAAGTCATCAACACCGGCGCAAGCGACGTTATCATCATCACTCGGGTTGGCAAACCAGATGCACTTGTGCCTATGGTCAAGGCGTTTGTCAGTCATCTTGATGTGACCAACAAACGCCTCGTAATTACCCCGATTCCCGGGCTTCTTGCGGATTAGATCTACTCCACGACAGGGCTTGGTGGAACAGGAGTAAGGTACTTGGCGCGCCATTGATTGCGCTCAGTGCGTAACATCGGCTTTTGCCAGAGCGTCCACCACCCTACCGGGTATCCAATCATTTTGGCGACATCACCAATGAGCCGAATCCACGGCACTAATGCTGATGCGAGTACGACTTGCCACCCATTGACACCTTCTTTGTGGCGTAACCAGAGTCGTTGCCACGGTTGCACACAGTAGGCAATCACCCCACTCGCTAAGATACCGACGCCCAAACCGCCGGCGAGCAACAACAATAATCCGAAGAGATAGACGGCATACCGCATAAGATGGCGCTTGTACCACAATCCACCGATTGCATCGCCCCGTGCATACAAAAAATACTGTCGGTAGAACTGTTTGATCGTTCCACGTGGCCGGAAGTGCACGAGTGCATCCGGCACAAAGACAAAGCGCACACCGGCGTTACGTAGCGCAAAATCAAAGAGCAAATCTTCGCAATGACTGGCCCACTCCGGGTACCCGTCAACCTGGTCCCATACCGCTTTGCGGAACGCCACCGACTTGCCGAACGGCATGAATTGATCCGGAATAATCTCCGCGGCTTCGCGATAGTTCGTACAACCAACCGCTAGCTCAAATACACTGCGGGGTAATGGTCGAAAAAATCCTCCGACTACGTCTGCTTCATCGGCCATGAGCGGTGCAATGAGCCGCTTTAACCAATGACGGTCGAGAATCAACCCGGCATCGGTACAGGCTACAATGTCTCCTGATGCATGAAAAATTGCATTATTCCGACCCGACGGAATGTTATATCCACCAAACACCAATCGAATGGGAAAGCCCATGTCAATGTACTGTTGTACGATGGCGGTAGTCGCATCCTGACTGTTACAGTCATTGATGACGATTTCGTCAGGTGCAACACTCTGACCAATCATTGATTCGATGAGTTGGGCAATATTATCTTCTTCATCACGAACCGTACAAACCAGTGAAACCCGTTTTTGATTCGTCATCGCATCGCTCCCAATCCCTACCTCATGCAGATCTATGGAATAGACGAGTTACACTGCATATACACCACATATTGTAGTATACTAGCAAATAGTATACATACATTATAGACGTTCGAAAGCATCAATCTCATGTACAAATACATCATTTGGGTATGTTGTTGCCTAGGATTCCTTAGTGCCTGTACGCCAGCCGCACAATCACCGTCAACAGCACTCCCCACTGCCACCACCCAACGCGAAGCCTCGCCGGTCATTCAAACGACCACGCCCATCGCCACATTGACACCAAGTCGTGTGCCCAGTGACGATACAGCAACTGTACCATCTGGCCCCGTTGATGCACTCGCCAGTCAAACCACTGAGGGCTACTATCAAATCGGCAATGCGGATGCACCGATTACCATGACCGATTACTCCGATTTCTTCTGAAGTGTCTGTGCCTTCCACGTGTTGGAAGTTGAACCTCAGTTAATTGATACCTATGTGCGTACAGGGACATTGCGGATTATTTCGCGACCACTTTTGCAATCTGGCCCAAGCAGTCTGCGTGCAGCGCATGCAACAGCGTGTGCCGGTGATCAACAGCAGTACTTTGCCATGCGTTCGTTAGTCTATACAAACATCGGCATGCTCTACACGGCCGACGACATTGATGTGGCACTGAGTGAGTTGACCAGTCAACTGTCCATTGATCGGGCAGCGTTCGATACCTGTATGAGTAGCAATAAGCACGAACAACAACTGTACGAGGGATTTGCACGCGCAAAAAACGATGGCGTCCAATCACGACCAGTGTTTGATATCAACGAAACACGAGTTATCGGTGGTCGGAGTTATGCCGATCTGGTTACAATCATCGAATCAGTACAACCGTAACATTACCGAGTACGGGCGATATCAGCCATCTATAATCATCCTACGAGTTCGCAATACACATGCGCGTGGTAGGATGAACTATGCACGTTTCTTTGCATGATGCACGGATGGCAACGGAATCAGATTATGCACACACGGCACCTTCCTCCAATCATAGTCATGATGCTTTGTGGGATAATTGTCATCCGACTAGCATTATCACCGGTGGCCGTAACTGGTTCAACCTGTACCGAGGATCATCCGTACTATCTGTTTGACTGTGAAGTACCAGATTGGACGGCAACGCCCGTTACACCTTCGCCGACATACGTCAACGGCATGATAGACGATGATCTGCTCACACAAATTCCCACGCAACTCACCGACCCGACCGACACCGTGATGCCAACAATGACACCAACCGCGTCATCCACCCCACTCATACAGGCAACCACGCCAACCATCAGTCCACCGCTGATCCGCACCCCGATGCCACTCACTCGTACCGAAACTATCGTACGTGACAAAACGATGCGCATCACTGATACGACATCAGGCGATATAGCGTGCCCGCGGCAAGGGCGTCTCATCATAAGTGGGACAACCACCCCATATACACTACTCCTCCTGCGTTTTGATGAACGAGTCGTGGGCGGCGGGATTAGTTATGCATCGGGGGGAT
This sequence comes from Chloroflexota bacterium, assembly GCA_016875555.1. Lineage (GTDB taxonomy): Bacteria > Chloroflexota > Chloroflexia > Chloroflexales > Roseiflexaceae > UBA965. The sequence continues at coordinate 7,575 of VGPG01000013.1, forward strand.
ATGCGATTCCGCTTTTGATTGGTGACGAATCATCCGGAATACATCGTATTGAGGTGCGTGCACGTACTACCAACAGGGTACTCCATCAGTTTATGTGCATGACGCCGTAACACATGGGATGCATATGACTCATACATGGTTTTCGATTGTGCAGCAAATAAGTGCACACGATCAAGGCATCACTCTCGATGATTTGCCGATTGTACGCTATGCAGACGGACGAGCAGCTCGTGTCCACCATCCCGCTGATGGTGTAATCCCGCGCTTGGCCGCAGTGTTAGTTGTCATTCATCCTCACGCAGATGGCGTAGAACTGTTGTTGACGCGTCGTGGTGGTGGACTGCGCGAACACAGTGGTGAAATCGCATTTCCCGGGGGGCGTCAAGAGGAGGGAGAGACAAGTGTCGACACCGCATTGCGCGAGGCACACGAAGAGCTCGCCATACCCGCTTCAGCGGTCACTGTGTTGGGGACGCTACGCACAATTTATGTGCCACGAAGTAATCACCTAGTGACACCGGTTGTGGCGTGGTGCGATCACGTGCCACCGATAACCCCTAACATAGCAGAAGTCGCAGAGTTCTTTTTTGCAGATATGCGTACACTCTTACACCCAGATGCCATTCAATACGAAACTCGGCAGATACACGAAGATACGTTTGTGGTACCGTACTATCCCATCCAGACACATCGTGTGTGGGGCGCTACTGCGCTTATGCTCTCTGACCTGATTTTGCGCACGCGCCGGCTACTTTTGCATCAAACATCAGCACAAGGAACCACCTATGAGCAATAAACGAAATCTTGGTATTCTCGGTGCAATTATCGGCACGATTGGTGTGGCAACAGTAGCCACACTTCGCAAGTCGCTGGCACAAACGCGTGGCACACTCACACTCGGGAACTTACACCATCCTGTTGAAATTTTCCGTGACCGTTGGGGTGTCCCCCATATCTATGCCCAAAACACCCATGATTTATTTGTGGCACAAGGTTTTGTGCATGCACAAGATCGACTCTGGCAAATGGAGAGTCAACGACGCCTCGGATTTGGACGCCTATCAGAAATCGTCGGCAAGCGGGCCATTAACACGGATCGCTACATGCGAATTCTCGGGTTGGGGCGTGCTGCACAGCGCGATGTGAGTCATTTGAGCGATGAAGCACGAGCAACCATTGAAGCATACGTGAGTGGCGTGAATGCGTTCATTCAACAACACCGCACCAAACTACCGCCAGAGTTTCTGCTGTTGCGTCATACACCCGAACCGTGGCAGGTGGTTGACGTCTTGGTGTGGGGCAAAGTCATGGCGTTGAGCCTCTCCGGTAATTGGCCCCAAGAGGTATTGCGCGCACAGATGGTCTCGCTGGTTGGCACTACCCAATCTACACAGTATCAGCGCACCACACGGTCTGACATGCCATTCATCGTGCCACCCGACACGACATATACACCGGATATCGGCCAGAGTGCGCTCAATCTGGCAGACGATGCGCAACCGTGGCTAAACGAAAGTAATGATCGGGGTAGCAACAACTGGGTGGTCAGTGGCTCACGCACCAAAAGCGGTCAACCACTCCTGGCCAATGACCCACATCTCGGACTAACGGTGCCATCCATTTGGTACGAAGTTCACCTGCATGCCCCCGAATACCAGGTGGCTGGAGCAAGTTTTGCGGGGGTGCCCGGCGTCATTATTGGGCATAACAATAATATTGCGTGGGGTGTCACCAACAGCATGACCGACCTCCAGGATTTGTACATGGAGCGGTTTGATTTGAGCGATGCTGCCGGACTGCGCTACGAATATCAGGGGGAATGGCACCACGCCGAATTATTGTACGAAACCATCAACGTCAAGGGTGGTGCACCAGTCATCGAACCGGTGCGCGTTACCCATCATGGGCCAATCATTACCCCGCTGACACGGGCTGATGGCAGCCGTGAAAACAACCCACTCGCCCTCCGCTGGACGGCCCTCGACCGGAGTACCCTGGTTGATTCAATTTTGACGTTGAATCGCGCACATGATTGGGAGTCGTTCCGCAATGCGCTACAGCTGTGGGATGTCCCGCCGCAGAATTTTGTGTATGCTGATGTGGCCGGGAATATCGGCTATCAGCTGGCCGGGCATATTCCAATCCGTGCACAAGGTGATGGTAAGCTCCCAGTGCCCGGTTGGAGTGGCGATTATGAATGGCAGGGCTTTATTCCATTTGCACAGCTACCAACGCAATACAACCCTCGTGAAGGATTTATCGTGACGGCCAACAACCAGATTGTGGCTGACGATGTTGTACCACCGGTTCGCGGTGAATGGTCGAATGGATGGCGAGCGGCACGTATTCGCCAGCTCATCAACCAATACCCGCTCCACGATAACGCCACGTTTGCCCGCATTCATGCGGATCAACGGAGTCTCTCGGGACTTGAGTTGGTCACCATTGCAGGTCGCCTCCCTGATGGTGACGCATTGTCCAACCAAGCGCGAGCGATTTTGTCGGGATGGGATGGCGAACTCCATGTGGACAGCATTGCCGCCACCATTGCCGTACAACTCTTTGAAGAGATAAAACTGGCCGTATTTGCTCCGGTAATGCACACCATGCAACTCGTCGTAGGATTCGGTGCATTTGCTAGTCGTCCTGGCCAAGATTATATGGCCCGATCGTTGCCGCACATTTTGGCGGCGTTAACCAGCAATAACAACGAATGGTTTGACGATGGTCGTACCTGGGATCAAATTCTTGCACTGGCATGGCCAGCTACGCTCAAGACGATGCGCAAGAAACTCGGTGACGATCCGGTGAAATGGCGTTATGGTAACTGGCACACGCTTCAATTCACGCATCCTCTCGGCGCACTCCCGGTTATTGGCAAACTATTCAGCCGTGGACCATATCCCTTTGGCGGAAATGGTGACACGGTCAACGTCTGTGGTATCACGACCTCACCAGATGGCGTAACATCCTACTCGACCGCCTCATTGCGTATCATCTGCGATCCCTCCGATTGGGAGCAGTGTCGGAGCATCCACCCCGTCGGTCAATCTGGGCACTTTCTCAGCCAACACTATGCGGATTTTATTAAACCATGGTTGAACACTGAGTATCACCCGATGCCCTGGGATCGACGGCGCGTAGAAGAGATGAGCCAAGAAAAGCTCACGTTGACGCCATAATCTGTGTAGACTACTGGGAACAACACATCAACGGGCGCTACTCGATGCATCGAGTAGCGCCCGCTCTGCATTCCGATTACACTAACGTCTTATAGACGCGCCAAGATACCTTTGAGGAGCGTCCCAAACCGCGGCCGCGCAGCGTTACCGGCCTCGATGACTTCTTCATGATTTGCAGGACTGCCATCAGGTAATGCTTGATTTGTCACCAACGAGATGGCCAACACGCGCATTCCCGCATGTGCGGCCACGATGACTTCAGGGGCGGTTGACATGCCCACAACATCGGCACCTAACAGGCGACACATGCGTAACTCGGCACCCGTCTCAAACGACGGTCCAGCCACCATCACGTACACACCTTCTTGAAGCGGGGTGCCTTGTGCGCGAGCGACTTCGTGCGCAAGCTGTCGCAATGCAGGGGTATAGGCATGAAGCATAGGTGGAAAGCGCACCCCCAGGCGTTCGTCATTCGCACCACGGAGTGGATTATGTCCCGCTAGTCCGGGCATGAAGATGTGGTCGCTGATGCACATCAGCTCACCAACCGGCCAATCAGGCCGCAATCCACCCGCAGCATTTGTGGCAATCAGGACCTCACATCCTAGTGCATGCATGACACGCACCGGGAACGTGACTTGATGCATGTCATAGCCTTCGTAGAAATGAAAGCGACCACGCATCACCACAACCGGCGTCCCAGACAAATACCCAATCGCAAGTTCACCGCGATGACCGTGCACGGTTGAACGGGGGAACCCGGGGATATCCTCATAGCGAATAACGGTGGCATCCGTCATCTCATCGGCCAACGCGCCTAGACCAGAGCCAAGAATCACACCAACACGCGGCGTGATACCGGTATACTTACGCACCGTCTCCACTGCGCGGAGAATGTGCTCTTGTTGATGTCCCATCATCGTTGTCATCATCATTCCCATCTGTGTGTTGCACATTGGAGCGCGCGGATCCCTCACCAAATACTAAGCGACGTTTCTGTTCAAGTTCATCATCATTCAACAGGCCGCGCTGATGCAAATCTTCGAGCTGTGACCAGATTTGCAAGTTCTTTTCGCTATCGACAGCAGAAACAACGACTGCATCGTCTTTCACATATCCAACCGTCTCGCGCTCATGCGTGGAAGTTACCCGTGCCGGAGGAGGTTCACCAACACGCGCATCTTCGATGGTATTGCGGAACTCAATCGGTCGCGCAATGTTCCGCAACTCTTGGGGTGGCATATCTGATCCACCCGAAATCGTCAAGTTGCCATAGTTCAAGAATCGACCAATCAACGACTGTGTAAAGTCCACTTGGCTCAAGCGATGCAGTGTGATGTCAACGATACTCCGCTGAATGAACCCTTCACGACGGATGAGTCGACGATTTGTCACAATGATGATTTTTGTGTACCAGCGTAGTACGTCAACGATGGCGCTCCCAATCAGTATCAACGCGACCACGGTCAAAATCATGTTTATCACGAACAACATGGTTTGTTGATCAGCGTTGCCGCTGAGGAGGTCGCCAGCCAGCGACATGGCCAGAATGGTCAGTGCCAATAGGACAAATTCGCTGATAAGTTGCCCTATCAAGAAAATGACATGCACCCGATAGGTTCCATATACGATCTCATCGTCATCAATCATATCGTATAGTGCTATCATTGGTCACTCCTTGTCCGACAGCGTATAACACGCAATGTTTCATACATATGCTGTGAATTATACTGCATCCCTTACAATTACGATAGTACGGCGCTATACTGCGGTTATTGACGCTGGCGGCGTACATCATCAAAAAAGTCCGCTGCACGCAATGGTCGATTATGCACACGCCGAATCCACTGGCGCATCAACTGATACACCTGTGCATGTACTACGGCTGGTTGCACCACATCTCCTAGATGCGCAAGCGGTTCGCGTTGCACGAAGCGCAGTAATTTGAAGACGGGCAGCGTGATAGGTTGTGATTGTGGGTCACTGCGATGGCAATCCGGGCAGAGCATGCCGCCTTGCGCATGACTCCACCGTTCAGCCGATGTATCCAACACCGTATTACACACGGCACAATCTACCAACTGTGGGCGATACCCTACGGCATCACACAAGGCCAGCGTATACCAGTGTACGACCATGTCAATCTGTTCTGCACTACTCAACGCATGCAGTGTCTCCGAGAGGGCGGCAAAGGCCGGTGAGGCGGCATCTTCGTCACCCACGAGAACATCGGCGAGTTCTGCCACATAATAGCCAGCTGCCATGCGGAGCAGTGACGCTTGGAGCCGTGCAAAGCGTTCCACGGCAACGCTTTGCGTAATTACATCACGCGACCGACCGCGGGCAAGTTGTAGTTGACAGAGACTCAACAACTCTAGGTGGCCAGCGAGTTTGCTAGTCGTCTTACGCACACCTCGCGCAGTAGCATCAATCTTCCCTTGTGGTGTGAGTATGGTGACGATACGATCCGCCTCCCCCACATCCACGCGCTTGATGATGATGCCCTGACTGCGATAGAGTCGTTCACCCATTCGGTTGCCCCTTACGTCGAATTTGGGCAATCTTTGCCTGTATTTGTCGTACTTTTTCATCTGGACTGTGGAGCGTACGAAGCATGTGTTCAAGCAGTGCGAGTTCGCCATCATCAAATTGCGGCACTTTTACACCGAGCACATCAACGACATACCCTGCCTGACGCAGTCGCCGGATAACGGTTGCGGCCACATTTGGTGCAATCGCAAGCGTTGTGTCGTTCACCCGTTGATAGGTGGGTAGTGCAACATGTCGATCGTGGATGATGTCCATCATCACCTCTGCACTACTTGCCGTAATCAGCACCATCGACTCCACCGATACATGCGATACATCATCAGCCCATGCACGAATCTTTGAGGCAAATGCGGTGGGGATTGGCCCATCAAGTACCGATTGCAATATATCGAGATAGGTCGTACTACTCAGGCCACCGGCTATTGCCTGGCGTACTCGGTTTGGTGTGATGTGGGCGGTCAATGTGTCGCGCCAATCAGCGATGCGATACAACTGCACCCGTGCGTAGTAATTGGTCGTATCAACGAGTACCACACTGCCATCAGCTTCGAGGCGAGCTGGTTGTGGAATATGAGGCGTCGGCGTAGGATTGACACCTGCCAGCCACCCACCGAGCGCCGTACGGCGTACATAGACACCGAGTTCATCCCATGCCACAATACCGAGCCAACACGCTGGCCCGCGCAACATGAATTCGACGAGTCGGCCATCTTCTTCCATCCACGTGTGTGGCCATCCTGCCGGTGTTTGCCATTTACCCTGCTGATTTGTTGGCCGCACCATGTCTGGCCATCCACTGCGCAATGACATGTGTACTGCATCCCATGCGCACCATTCTTCGGGCAGGTGAGACAACAATGCATGCACCAACATACGTCGGGCATAGCGCACATCCACTGCTGGCGGACGCTTTTTGAGGTTCGCCATATCCCATTCATTCCACGCGGCCTGGAGCCACGCACGTGCCATTTCTTGTGTGCGTTCGTGCGGAGCCATGGCCAACCACTCCATTAGGCGTGGAGTAGGCGCAAGTCCATTGGTATCAACGCGAAAGATACCTGCTGCTAACCAACAACTACTCATCCACTGCAGCATCGTGTGTGATATGCCCTCCTGACCCAAACGATTCAGCACGACATGTGCTATGCGCCCATGTTGTTGTAGGGGCAAACGTCCATCGAGTGCAAGCATTGTTGCCCCTACCAGCACGTCGTCGAGCGAAATAGCCTGCGCAGGCGTACATGCTGGTTGAGGTTGTTCTACTTCGAACAAGGGGGGGACATCACCCAACGATTCTTCGACTTCTTTGGGGATTATCCAGTACCGTCCACTGCTCGTGGTATGTGGCCACACCACACCGCTTACAAACAGCTGTTCTAGTGGGGTCAGTGGGTGATGAATCGTCAAGAAAGCGCGCGGTGAGATACTCTCAAGGCTGGTACGTAGCGGACCCGCCATTGCGTCAACTAGGGGCGCCGGTAGCACGCCCGCACTCCGGCGCATACGGGCAATCACGGCCTGCACAGATTGTGGCAGATGTGCCACACTACGCGACCATCGTGTGCTGTCGTGCACAAGATTCTCGATATCTCGCTCATCAATATAATGCGCCACGGCCATTGCCGCTCGGTCGCTCATCGAGAGTGATTCAACCAATGATGCCAGCGAGGGAGTATTCATTACACCTCTAAGATGGTCGCAATCTCGGTCACATGCGCCACACGATGCCACGCCGGTGCTAAGTCCGTAGGATACGCCAGATGATGATGTTCAATCCATATCGCCTGCATCCCGACTGCATGTGCTCCGCGAATGTCAGCGTCCGGATTATCACCAATCATGACTGCGGCCTGAGCATCCACATCAAATTGGGCAAGAAGATGCCTAAAGATGTGCGGGTCTGGTTTATCAACACCGAATTCCCCCGACACGACCATGTAATCAAACCAGCGGTGTAGCTCTAGGCGATCGATTTTGGCGCGTTGTGTCCAGCTCGGCCCATTCGTAATCAACCCAAGTCGATAGCGTTGTCGTAAGCGGTTCAGTAGTGCTTCGACACCTTCATCAAACGTCAGGTCCACGAACCATGTATCACGACTTCGTTGACATAGATGCTCGTTGAGCGTATCAGCGACACCTTGGCCACGCAAAAAATCCGGCATATCACGAAAGAAAATACGTTCCTCTACCGCTGTGGAGATGACCACATCCTGCTGTGGTGCGGTGAGTGTGTGTAACCACGGACTCCATGCACGACGAAGGTGGTAGTCACGATGGCGATTGAGCGTGTACAGCGTATCATCCAGATCAAAGACAAGGACCTCCATGTGACCTCAACATGACAATAATTCTACTACCACGTATAATACCATGGAGTTTTCTACTAATGATAGGATACCCGAATGGTACCAATTGCCATGCAAGACCTCATCCAGCAAGTGTCAAATTGTGGCGATTTTGCGCGTATTGAACGAAATAATCTCACGCTCATGCGTAAATCAGATGGATCACTCGTAACGCACGTTGACGAAGCTATTGAGCAACGACTCGTAACATATCTCCGCAGTACATACCCTGATCACGCCATCATTGGCGAGGAGGGGACTGCATACAATCTATCATCACAGAGCTCATACACCTGGGTGATTGACCCAATTGATGGCACGTCCGCATTCGCTGGTCAGCTCCCCGGATGGTGTATTGGAGTCGGATTGCTCAAAGACGGCAAACCGCACGCTGGCATTGTATATGCGCCAATGAACGATGAACTCTACGTGGCAACTCCCGAAGGTCATGCGTTACGCAATAACCGCCCAATCACGTGTGCAACTGCGCAGTCAGATTTACTGGACAACTGGGTGGCGATGCCCTCCGATGTCCATCGTAAGTACCACATCACGTATCGGGGGCGCATCCGCACCACTGGTGCAACAATCATGTCGTTGTGCTATGTGGCAGCTGGTATGGCCAAAGGGGCGTTAATCGGTAGTTGTAAAGTATGGGATTTAGCACCTGCCATGGCCTTGTTGTATGCGGCAGGTGGTGACATCTGGGATCTCAACGGTGCACGCATCAACGTACACGACTATTTGTCACCCGAACACAAAACGCCCACCATGGTAGCCGCACCGGCACATGCATCATCGTTCATGTTATCAATGATTCAGCCAATGCATCCGTGATGATACGATTGATGCCCCAGTGATTGTCTCACTGGGGCATCGCTTTGTTTTCGTATCGGTGTGATTAGCGCTTGGTGTATTGTGGGCGCTTACGAGCACGCTTAAGACCGGCTTTCTTGCGCTCTTTCATACGTGGGTCGCGGGTCAAGAGCCCAGCACCCTTGAGGGTTGGACGCAATGTCTCATCGAGATCAAGCAAGGCACGGGCAATGCCGTGGCGAATGGCGCTAACTTGACCAGACACGCCGCCACCCATCACCTTTGCCATCACGTTGAATGAGCCGACGTTCCCTGATACCACAAATGGGCGCTCGAGTTCGGTGGCAAACAAGGCACGATGACCGAAGTAATCGCGTGGAGCCTTGCCATTGACCACAATCTCGCCATTGCCGCGGTAAAGGCGCACACGCGCAACTGCTGTCTTGCGTCGACCAGTACCTTGGTAGTAGTTCTTCTCAGCCATGTTATCCCTCTCGTCGTAGAACTAACCGCGAACCGCTGGTGCAAAGACCGCTGGTTGCTGTGCCGTATGTGGATGTGAGCTACCTGCGTAGATACGCAACTTGGTCAACTGTTGGCGACCCAAACGTGTCTTGGGCAACATGCCTTTGACTGCGAATCGCAATACACGCTCTGGATGCGTTGCCAACATGCGGCGATATGGTACAGCCTTAAAACCGCCTGGGTAGTTTGAGTGTCGGTAGTACATCTTCTGATCTTGCTTCTTGCCCTTGAGCAGGATCTTTTCTGCGTTGATGATGACCACAAAGTCGCCGCCATCGATGTTCGGGCTGAACGTTGGCTTATGCTTGCCGCGTAACAACGTGGCAATCTGGGTTGCGAGACGGCCCACATGGTGACCGTTTGCATCAATCACATACCACTGACGTGATACTTCTGACGCTTTTTGCGAGTAGGTCTTCATTCCCGTTATTCCTTACCTCAAATCGTCATTCCATGAGAGGCGGTGCTGGTCGGAGCGCCGACGCAGGATACTCAACCGCCATCAGTGTCAAGCCGTGTGCCACGGCTAGTTGCCCAGCATGCTGTCTCGTTCGACCGAGCAGAATCGCTTGGACTCCCTCTGTGGATAGGCGCCCTTGGCCGACGAGGAGCAAGGTACCCGCCACAATGCGCATCATATTGCGCAAAAAACCATTTGCGGTAACGCGCACCACGACCACTGGTTGGTGGCCACGAATGGTGCGTTCGCAGGTTACTGCATAGCAACGACGCACCGTTGAACCGGCTGGAGCTCCTATGGTAAACGCAGCAAAATCATGTTCTCCAACGAGTACTTGACCTGCCGCATGCATGCCTTCTACGTTCAGGCATCGCCCCATTGCCCACGCGTGTTGGTGCAATAACGGCGATTTCACCACCTGATCATCGATGACATACTCATACGTACGTCGCTCTGCCCAAAAGCGTGCATGGAAGTCACGGGGGGGCTCCCATACCTGCATAATGGCGATGTCATTCGGCAGATTTGCGTTGAGTGCAGCGAGCAGTGTGGGTACACTGCGCTCGGTGGCACTTACGACGTTCCCGACTTGGCCAAGTGCATGCACTCCCGCATCAGTTCGTCCCGCAAGGGTAACACGCACAACCTCTCGATTGAGCCGATACCAGACTGCCTCTAACTCACCCTGGACCGTTCGTTGGTTCGATTGCAACTGCGAACCGGCCAACAAGGTCCCATCATAGGCGACTTGGAACGCAATATTGCGCACCAGCATCACCGTTGACTACAACAACTCGATAATTGCCATCTCAGCGCCATCACCGACACGAGGTCCTAATTTGGTGATGCGGGTGTAGCCACTCGAACGATCCTTGAACTGCTCTGGTGCAAAGGCAAAGAGTGCACGCATGGCATCTTTGCTTGCGAGCCGTGACAAGGCAATACGACGGTTATGTGGAGTATCCACACGACCGAGTGAAATCAGGCTCTCAATCTCAGGCTGAATAGCCTTTGCTTTGGTAATGGTCGTCTTGATTTTGCGATGTTCGATAATCGAAATCATCAAACCGCGATAGAGCGCTACACGTTGCTCTTTGTCACGACCCAATTTGTATCCATCACGACGATGTCGCATCTTAGTCCCTCATACTCTGCACGAATCTTTGATGACTCAAAGTATTCGTCATTATCGCGATTCCAGGTCGAGTATTAATCACCCTCAGTGATATCCGCAGGCGTTGCCCACTTACCACCCAAATCATACCCATGGCGTGCACACTTTTCGCGTACACGGTCCTTGATTTCTTCGAGTGATTTGTCGCCCAAATTACGCACGGCTTTGAGTTGCTTCTCGTCCATTTGCAGAATCTGCCCAATGGTTGCGATATCGGCGCGTCGCAAGCAGTTATGCGTTCGAGTTGACAACTCAAGAGCATCAACCGGCATGTCCATGATTTGTTGTGGTATTGCGTTCGTACTATCACCTTGATTTAATCGAGCAGATGAGTCTTGTGTGACTTCTATGTCAATTTTCTCACGGCTAAACGAGGCAATTATCTGGTTATACTCAACCAGCACTTGTGCAGCATGGATCAATGCATCACCGGGTTTGATGGTCCCGTCGGTGAAGATTTCGATGACCAAGCGGTCAAAGTTCGTTGCTTGTTGAACGCGCGTATTCTCGACGAAGTAATTTACCTTCGGAATTGGTGTAAAAATTGCGTCAATCGGAATTTCGCCGATTGCAGCAACTTCGTTCATTTCTGCAGGGATGTAGCCACGGCCGACTTCAACCGTAAACTCCATCTCGATGCGAGCATCATTACTGTCGAGCGTACAGATGTAGTGATCAGGATTCACCAGTTCGACATTACTTGGCATATCGATATGCTTGGCATAGACTGGTCCAGCGCCCTGATGCATCAACGTCACACGAATTCTGCGCGTTGCAAATGAGCGCAAGCGAATACCTTTGACATTCAAGACGATTTCGGTGACATCCTCACGGACGCCATGAATCGTCGAGAATTCATGGTGGACGCCTTCGATCTTCACTTTGGTAATCGCAGCACCCGGAATCGATGACAGCAACACGCGGCGCAACGAATTGCCCAGCGTATGTCCATACCCTGGCTCAAGCGGTTCAATCTTAAAGCGGCCGTAGTTTTCTTCTGCCGCAATCACTTCAATTTTCGGCTTGGCGATGTCTAACATCGGCCGCCTCCTTCCATCGTCACTGCATTTGACCAATCAACAGCATCTCATTATCGGCTGTAGTACTCAACAATCAGCTGCTCATTGATACCCTGCTCCGCATCCTCACGGCGTGGGAGTGCGAGGATCTCTGCGGTCAGGTCTGCATGTGTCACGCGCATCCATTCTGGTGAACGGTGCAAGAGTTCTTTCGAATCTAGCAAGTTCTTGAAATAGGTGCGTTTACGGCTTTCTGCACGGACGGTGATTTTTTCACCAATGCGCACCGTAAATGACGGGATATTCGTCTTGCGGCCATTCACGGTGATGTGGCCATGGGTGACCAACTGGCGCGCCTGTTGGCGTGTGCTGGCGAGACCCATGCGATAGACCACATTATCGAGGCGGCGCTCGAGCAACATGAACAACGCTGCGCCGGTCTCACCGGGGACGCGCTGTGCACGTGCATACAAGTTACGAAATTGCTTCTCGAGGACGCCATACATATGACGTGCTTTTTGCTTTTCCTGCAACTGCACACCATACTCTGACTGTTGGCGACGACGAGCCGCTGGGCCATGTTGCCCTGGCGGGAATGGGCGCTTTGACAATACCTTCTGCGCCTTATCGGTCAATGCAATATTCAGCCGGCGGCTGATTTTGGCGATTGGTCCACGGTAGCGAGCCATTTACTGCAGTCTCCTCAAACTTAGACGCGCCGACGCTTCGGCGGTCGGCAACCGTTATGTGGAATCGGGGTCACATCGGTAATTGAGCTGACTTGCAGCCCAGCTGACTGAAGCGAGCGCACTGCAGCTTCACGACCAGCACCAGGACCTTTCACAAACACTTCAATCGTACGCATGCCGTTTTCGATGGCCTTACGTGCTGCAATTTCTGCGGCAATCTGGGCTGCGTATGGGGTGCTCTTGCGTGACCCCTTAAAGCCGTTATGCCCTGCACTCGACCAACACACCACATTGCCCATCGGATCTGTGATGGTCACAATGGTGTTGTTAAACGTGCTCTGCACGTGTGCTTGCCCACGTGGAACATTCTTCCGTTCGCGACGCTTACCACGCTGGCGCTTTGGCGCTGCGCTTCCAGCTTTCTGTGCCTTTGCCATGATTCCTCCACACATGCGGCGACGTATCGTTGATTACGACGCTCGCGCACACTGCAATGATTACTTCTTGACCGTCTTCTTCTTGATACCGATGGCTGAACCCTTGCGCCCACGTCGCGTACGTGAGTTTGTTCGTGTGCGCTGACCACGCACAGGCAAACCACGGCGATGGCGCAAACCACGATAGCAGGCAATATCCATCAAGCGCTTGATGTTCATCTGAATTTCACGGCGAAGGTCACCTTCGACGCGATACTCACGCTCAACGATTTCGCGGATACGGACCAATTCCTCTTCGGTCAGGTCGCGTACGCGCGTGGCAGGATTCACGTTCGCCCGCTCCAAGATGACGGCGCCATTGGTGCGCCCAATTCCGAACACGTAGGTAATTGCGATATCAATTCGCTTATTCCGTGGGATGTCGATCCCAGCAATACGAGCCATGCTAGCCTCTTTACCATCAGTGTCGTACACAACAACTGTGTGCGACCACGACTTATCCTCGTCTCTCGAACCTTATCCCTGACGCTGCTTGTGTTTGGGCTGGCGACTACAAATCACCCGGATGATGCCCTTGCGCTTGATCACGCGGCAGTATTCGCAGCGTGGTTTGACCGAAGCCTGAACCTTCACAATAAGCCCCCTTAAACGGTTATTTATACCGATACGTAATACGACCACGAGTCAAGTCGTACGGTGAGAGTTCTACCAAAACGCGATCGCCCTTAAGGATGCGAATATAGTTCATTCGCATGCGTCCCGAAATGTGGGCAAGTACCTCAGGGCCGTTTTCGAGCTGTACTCGGAACATAGCGTTCGGCAACGGCTCTAAGACCGTGCCTTCCATCTCGATCACGTCTTTTTTCTTTGTCATAGCACCTCGTCACTCGTCTCCTGACTCGTCAGGATCTCCGGTTCTCCAGTGGTCACCGCTACCGTGTGTTCATAGTGTGCCGCGAGACGACCATCGGCCGTCACCACCGTCCACCCGTCACGCAGTTCCCTTGTACTCGGGTCGCCACACACAATCATCGGCTCAATCGCAAATGTCATGCCTGGTTGCAGTACGAGCCCCCGACCCGGTGGTCCATAGTTGAGGATTTGTGGATCCTCATGCAAGGACCGGCCTATACCATGGCTAATGTAATTGCGAATCACGCCATAGCCGCGTGCCTCCGCATAGCTCTGGATAGCCCACGATATATCTGACAATCGTGCCCCTGTCCGCACAACTGACAGCGCATGATAGAGCGTCTCTTCGGTCACTCGCAGTAGACCTGCGGCCTCTTCTGAGACTTCCCCGACTGCGTAGCTCCATGCTGAATCAGCATGATATCCATCAATCTGCACACCAATGTCAATGCTCACTATGTCTCCCGCATGCAAGCGTCGCTTGCTCGGGATCCCGTGAACTAACTCCTCATTGACCGATATGCACGTCGCTGCCGGATACGGTGGCGGTCCACCATACCCCAGAAACGAGGGGTACCCACCATGCTTCGTTATCACCTGATGCACCAATGTGTCAAGCTCGCGCGTGGTGATGCCCGGCTTGACCCATGTGCGCAACATTCGATGCGCCAATCCAACAATTGCCCCAGCTCGTCGCATTGCTGCGAGTTCACGCTGGCTCTTGCATGTGACTGCCATCACGCTCCATTAATTGCAACATGGTTCGAGTGACCTGCGTTATTTCGCGCTGGCCATCGATCTCACGCAGCAAGCCCTGTTTTCGGTAGTGTTCAATCAACGGCATTGTTTGTGCAAAGTACACATCCAAACGATATCGCGCTGTCTCCAACGTGTCATCGTTGCGTTGATACAAACGGCCACCACATTCATCACAAACGTCAGGACGTTTTGATGGAAAGTAATATATATTATACGTCGAACCGCAAGTTTTACAAGTCTGACGACCAGCAATTCTGCGTAAGAGCATTTCGGTAGGGACGCTCAAGTACAACACGTGGTGTAATTTGCGTCCCTGTCGCTCTAATTCAACGGTGAGTGCAGTCGCCTGCTCGATTGTCCGCGGGAATCCATCAAAGATTACCCCTCGTGCACAATCTTCTTGGCCAATGCGCTCCATAATCATGCGAATGACCACTTCATCAGGGACCAATTCGCCACGATCCATGTACGACTTCGCTAGCATACCGAGCTCTGTACCTTGACGGAGCGCTGCTCGGAACAAATCACCACTTGCTACATGGACCAATCCCGAATGCTCTTCTAGCACTTTGGCTTGAGTGCCTTTACCGGCACCAGGTGCCCCTAGCAAGATGACGTCCATCATGTCCCCCTGTGCGGTTCGTCATTGAACGGCAGGCCTACACTAGCGTTTACCCAAAAATCCCTCGTAGTTACGCATGACCATTTGCGCCTCGAGTTGACGCAACGTGTCTACCGCAACGCCGACCACAATCAACAATGCCGTTGCGCCTAACCCGATCGGGATGCCAGTAATTGCTTGCGTCAAGAATGGCAAGACTGCAATCAATCCCAAGAAGAGCGCTCCCGTGCGCGTCAGACGTGACACAATTTGATCGAGGTACGTCTCAGTATTCTTGCCTGGTCGGACACCCAAGATAAACCCACCGTTGCGTTGCAACGTGTTCGGAATATCCTGTTGTTCGAAGATGACCTTCGTATAGAAATACGTGAAGAAAAAGACCAGGACAAACAAGGCAATTGAATAAACCCAAGTGCCACTTCCAAACTGTGGACTAAACGTTTGATAGGTGAAACACGAGATTTGCTTCAATATTGACGCGTCTGCTGGTGCCGTTACTTCCGGACATCCATATGATGCAATCGTACCAGGGAAGATGATAATGCTCTGAGCAAATATCAACGGAATCATACCGGCCATGTTGACCTTCAACGGAATATGGCTGGTTTGACCGCCATACTGACGATTGCCACGTACACGCTTGGCATACTGTACCGGAATACGGCGCTGCCCTTCGTGCATCATGATAATCACCAAAATCGTTGCCAAGGCAATAACCAAGAAGGCAACAATACCGATGATTTGATCGACACCACCCGTCTCGACCGTCGTAAAGCCCTGAATAATCAAGCTGGGCAAACCGGATATGATACCGGCAAAGATAATCACTGATATACCGTTACCGATACCGTATGACTGAATTTGCTCGCCCAACCAAATCAAAAACATCGTTCCTGCCAGCATCGCCACCAAAATGGTAAATGTGGGCAAGAAGTTATTCACAATATCAAATGGGGTGCGGAAGAGCGTCTGGCCTGCGCCGAGGCTTCGATCAAGTGTCAATGTTTGACCGTACGCTGACAACAAGGCCATTGGCACTGTTGCAACAAACGTAATCTGATTGATCTTGATACGACCTTGCTCACCCTCTTTGCGCAGATCATTCAGCGCCGGGATGAGCGGTTGCAACAACTGCACGATAATCTGT
>VGPG01000014.1 GCA_016875555.1 Chloroflexota bacterium
TTGTCGATGATGTTGCAAGTCGGTGTTGTTGTGAGTCTGTTGTGGATGCCGATTGGCATCGTGTGGGTTATTGCTGTATGGCAACAGCGTGCAATGCAGTGGTTGGTGCGCCTAGTGCGCATCATGGCAGTGGTGAGTAGTGGTGTGTTGGTGGTGGCCGGCTATGCAAGTGGTGGTGTCTTTTTTGGGGTTTTGGTAGCCGTGGTCGTAGGTATGTGTCTGCGTTGGGTATGGCGTCAGGAGGCATTTGGCGCGCACGGTGCGGTGTATTTCGTCGCGGTGCCGGTATGTGCGATGGCGACACTCATAGGCATGGCCACTCCCGTCACCGATAGTAGTCGGGCGCATGCGATTGCCCAGAGTCAACCATTGATTGATGATTTGGCTGATTATTATGCGCGCAACCAGCGGTACCCAGTGTCGTTGCAGGCGATGTACCACGATTATCCGGTTGGTGTTGTGGGCGTGGCACGGTACTATTACGTACCGAGTGCTACGGCCTATAATCTGATGTTTGAACAACCACGGTTTTTGTTGGACGATATCGGCACGCGTGAATGGGTGGTGTACAATCCGCGCGACGAACACCGCGTCTACAGCCATGATTCGTGGATTTTGTTGTTGTCAGCGACGCAACTCAGTCAAAGCCAAGGATGGTACGCGAACGAGCCAACCGCATACCCGCACTGGCGTATGTTTTTGTTTGATTAACGCAGTCACTGGGCGCCGACGACCGGATGCGGCTGGTACGGCTCTTCGAGATAGGCGATGTCGGCCTCGCTAAGCTTTACGTCGAGAGCTTTGATGGCCTCGTCGAGGTGAGATGTCTTGGTGGCACCAATAATCGGTGCGGCGACGGGTGTTTTTTGCAGGAGCCAGGCTAAGGCGATGTGGGTGCGACTGACGCCGTGTTGGGTGGCGAGTTCGGCGACGCGTTCGACGATGACGCGGTCGTTATCGGCGGTGCGGTCGTACTTCATCTTGGCGATTTGGTCGGTTTGGGCGCGCAGTGAGCTGTCAACTGACCAATCGCGCGTCAAGCGCCCCGAGGCAAGTGGGCTATAGGGGGTGGTAGCGATGCGGGCATCGCGGCAGAGCGGGAGCATCTCGCGCTCTTCTTCGCGGTAGATGAGGTTGTGGTGGTTTTGCATCGAGACAAAGCGGGCCCAGCCGTGTTTTTCGGAGGTAAACAAGGCCTTTTGGAATTGCCAGGCGTACATGGCTGAGGCGCCGATATAGCGTGCTTTGCCAGCGCGGACGACGTCATTGAGCGCCTCCATCGTCTCTTCGATGGGGGTGTTGTAGTCCCAGCGGTGGATGATGTAGAGATCGACGTAGTCCATACCGAGGCGTTGCAGGCTTTTGTCGATTTCGCTCAGAATGGCTTTGCGCGAGAGGCCGGCGCCATTGGGGCCGTCGTGCATTTTGCCGTGGACTTTGGTGGCGACGACGATCTGGTCGCGTTGGGCGTAGTCACGCACGGCGCGGCCGAGAATTTCTTCGCTGACGCCGAGTGAGTAGACATTGGCGGTATCGAAGAAGTTGACGCCCACGTCGATGGCATGTTTGATGATGACGCGGCTATCGGCCTCGTTGAGGACCCATTTGTGGAGCCAGCGATTGGCGTCGCCGAAGCCCATACAACCGAGACAAATACGCGAGACATCGAGGCCGGTGTGGCCGAGTTTGGTGTACTGCATGAGATAATTGACTCCTTTGGGTTGCGTTTGCATCAATTATCGCTGATGACTTCAAATGATAGATGCGTGATACTCGCCGAGGTTTGCCTAATGCTCCAAGGGTGCTAGGCGTATGGCGGGTTGATAAACGGTCAACAAGGTACCGATAAAGACGAGAATGCAGCCGATAATCATGGTGATGGTGATGGTTTCGGCCAAAAACAGCGCTCCCCATGTCATGGCGCCGAGCGGTATGAGAAATGTGACGGCCAGCGAGGCGGCTGGCCCGACATCGACCACCAGGCGAAAGAAGAGCAAATATGCGAGTCCAGTTGATAATGCTCCAAGGGCGATAACAGCCAACACGGCGTTGAGCGTGACAGGTGCGCTGACCGGGTTATACCAGAGCAGTGGAATCATCATGATTGTGGCGAAGGTCTGACTATAGGTGGCCATGCCGAGTGCTGGTGCGTTGCGTACATATCGACGGGTATAGTTGCTGGCGATGCCGTATGAGATGGTAGCGCCGAGCCCGAGGAGGATGGCGGGGAGATGACCAGTTGCATTTGTGGGTGAATCAATGCCAACCAATGCGACGACACCGGTGATGCCGAGCGCACTGCCGAGGATACGTTGCCAGCGTGGGGATTCGTCACCGATTGCGATGGCGATGATGAGGCCAAAGAGTGGACTGGTGGCATTGATGATTGAGCCAAGCGACGCGCCGATGTCTTTGATGGCGAGTGCAAACAAAAAAACGGCAGGGCAGTCTGGAATAATCCGAGGACAAGGTAGTGGCGCCAATGCGTTTGCCAGCCGAGTGACTGGTGGGTGATGCGTGCGACTGCGTGTAAAACAATCGCTGCGATACCAACGCGCATGATGACCACGCCTGCAGCGCCGAATGCGTCAACGGATGCTCGGATAAACAAAAAGGAAAAACTCCAGAGCAACGCTAATCCGATTAGTCGGAGGGTATCCTGTAGTCGCATGCGCCCGACTCCTCATTCACAGTGATGCACGTTGCATTATAGCGATTTTTTCTGCCGAATTACTATACAATTCTTGCGCACTTCGTCGAGGTGCATAAGCCTGAATGATGGGCTGATTGGTGGTATGCTAGTGATACGAACGAGAGGGAAATACCAAAAGAAGGTGCATGATGGCACAAACACCGACCATTACACTGCGCCAGAATCGTCGTTGGGCGTGGGGGACGATCGGGGTGATGATGGTACTTTTTGTCCTGACGCGTGATAGTGCTACATGGGCGTCAGTGCTGTTGAGCGCGGGTCTGATGGCGGTACTGCTGTGGGTGACGTGGCCAATGCTCCCTGATTGGCGTTTTGATGAGCAGGGAGTGTGGCGAGGTCGCGTGCGTATTGCAAGATGGTCCGATGTGCAGTCGGTCGATGTGCGCACGCATATCCAGGGAGCGCGGCAACTCGGGTCGATTGATGTGGTGATGCGTACGCCTGCACAACCGGGCATCTATTTGCGGCTGTATTGCCAGGTTGAGGCGCACCAGGTCATGCAGATGTTTGACAAATATTTGCCGGAGATCTGTGACCGCACCCCAATTGTCAGTGCGGTGGATCGGGTGTGGCCGGCACAACGACCGAATTGAGATAGGTGAGAATGGGTATGACGACGAAATTATCGGGTGCCGCACAACTGATGCACGTCATTCTGCGTACCACCGGGCTTAAGCGCATGTTCGTGGATGACGCACGGCTGCGTACACAAATCGAATCAGTCCGGCAACAACAAGGCGTGCCATACCAACTGCCAAAGATGCGTTGGCAGAGTACCGTACACGAGGAGTATATCGGCGGATTGCAGGTCATCACAATGTCACCGACACATGAGCAATCAGCGCAAACGGTGGTGTACTTGCATGGCGGGGCGTATTTATTTGCACCGAGTAGCGGTCATTGGCAGATGCTCGATGCGATTGCGACGCAAAGTGGTGTGCGGATAGTCGTACCTGTCTACCCACGTCTGCCGCAATATACGGTAGATGATGCGATCCTGGCGTTGCTTGATGTGATTCACCAGGTGCAACAGGGTGGTGAGGTGGTGTTGGCCGGGGATTCTGCTGGTGGTGGGTTGGCCGTTGCGCTTGCTGTTGCGATGCGCGAGCGTCAGATGCAGCCAGCACAGGGATTGATCCTGATGTCGCCGTGGTTGGATGTATCGATGGATCATCCGGATATCCCGCAGTACGAAGCGGGTGATTTGGTGATTAGTGCGCCTGGGTTGCGCATGTTGGGGCAGATGTGGGCGGGCAATCGAGATGTGCATGACGCATGGGTAAGTCCGTTGTATGCGGATTTGACGGATTTGCCGCCGATGACGATGATTGTGGGTGGGGTTGAGTTGTTCGTGCCGGATTGTCGCGCGTTTCAGGCAAAAGCTACGGCAGCAGGTGTGTTGCACGAATACCAAGAGTTTGACGGGTGTATGCATGCGTTCATGTTGTTGCCGACACCTGAGGGGCGGGCAGCGCAGAAGATGATGATTGAGCGGTTAGTGGTGCTACGATAGTAAAAGGAGGTGCGAAATGGATATACAACTCGTATTACAAGGGCATGCAAGTGTGCATGCAGAGATGCAGGCGATTTTGGCGAAAGTGCCTGCCACCCGCTTACGTATGCGCCCACACGCCGACATGAACTCGATGGTTTGGAGTATTTGGCACTCGATTCGCAGCGAAGATGCCTGTATCTCGCGCTTTGTCGTGCCGACGCAGCAAGTATTGACGACGGGCCATTGGAATGCGCGCATGGGTTTGCCCTATACCGGTGATGGCTTTGGAATGAGTAGCGCTGATGTGACGACGTTGAGCAAGCTGATTGACATCGCTGCGTTGGCGGCGTATGGTCGGGCGGTAGCGGCGCAGACAGCCACCGTGCGACAGTACGTGACCAATTGGGATATGACGGTGCCGTTTCACGCGGATGAGGTGCGAGCGGTCTATGCGACGTATGCGGATTTGGCACCCGACGAAGTGACGAGTACGATTGAATACATGGGGAGTATGACCAAAGGTGCGTATGTGCTTAAACACCTGTATGGGCATACGCAGTATCATTTGGGCGAAATGTCGGCTATTGATGGGCAGATTGCCGGTGAGCGTTTTTATAGGTGGTGATAATCCATGTTGCATGATGTCGTGGTATGATGCGAATGTCCCAGAGTATCGTACAAGTAGCGCAGGAGGTCGATGATGATTCCTTTGGCGGCACCAGGAGCCATGACGGCTCGTGAGCGGTTTATGTTTGATACGTTCGGGTATTTGGTGATTCCTGATGCGTTATCGCCCGACGAGGTTGCTGGGGTGTTGGCGGCGTCACGCCGGGCCCATGACCAGTATCCTAAGGGTGAATGGCGGCAGTTGGGGCACTTGTACGAGACGGAGCCGGCGATTGAGGCGTTGATTGATCACCCGGCGATTTTGCCAAAAATACGGGCGTTGATGGGCGATTACTTTATTCTTCAAAGCACGTGGGCTACCGTCCAACCGGCACACACCAAGGCAGGTGGATATCATCAGGATGGATCGGGTGTATACGAGTTTCGGCGTTTGGCAGGCACACAAACGCCGTTGATGCAGTTGCGTGTGGGATATTATTTGACGGACCAGAGCGAAGACGGCATGGGCAACATGGTGATGATTCCTGGGAGTCATAATCACATGACGCCGTGGCCCAAGCCGATTATTCCCGATGACGATGATTTACCGATTCGGGATGTCATCTGTGGCAAACCGGGTACGGCATTGCTGTTCCATCAGGGTGTGTTTCACCGTACGGGGCGCAATGAGCGTGATTTTGATCGACATACGATGCACATCGTCTATGCGCCACCCTGGTTAATTCCGTCGGATCGTAGCCGTAACAATCCTGAGTTTTTGGCACGGACAACGCCGTTACGGCGGGCATTGGTGGGTGAGTGGAGTCGCCCCGAGGAGCCGTTTGGTGTGGGGTATACACGACCACCATTTGCGGACTAAATCGCATACAAACGGGGTGGGCGACATGCGTCGCCCACCCCGTTTGTATGTGTGGATGCGTTTAGACGGGTTGATCAGCCGTGTCAAATTTGCCGGTCACTGATTCGTAGACTTGACCATCGCGCATATGGTGAATGATATCGGCGAAGTTATGGACGCTTTGGTCGTGGGTAGCCATGATAAGGGTCACCCCTTCGCTTTTGACGATGTTGCGCATCAGGGTCAGCAGGTTTTTGCCGGTTGTTGAGTCGAGCTCACCGGTAGGCTCGTCAGCGATGAGGATGGGTGGGCGCGTCACGAGGGCGCGTGCGATGGCGACGCGCTGTTGCTGACCACCAGACATTTCGGATGGACGGTGGTCGGCCCATTTTTCAAGTCCGACGAGCGTCAGCGCTTCGTATGCGCGTTCGCGGCGCTCCTTGCTTGACTTTATACCGTTGATGCGTAGGGGCAACTCAACGTTCTCCCAGGCCGAGAGAATGGGCAAAAGCGCGAAGGCCTGAAAGATGAAGCCGATTTGAGTGCGGCGAATGAGGGTGAGTTCATCCTGCGAGAGCTTGGCGGTATTTTGGCCAAGGAACTCGATGCGCCCGGAGGTCGGTGAATCAAGACCGCCAATCATGTTCAGTAGGGTCGTTTTGCCAGATCCTGACCGACCCATGAACGCCGTGAACGTACCGCGTTCGATGCTGAGGTTGACGCCACGTAATGCGAGAATTTGTTCGTTATTGACGCTGTAGGCACGCACCGCATCAACGACGCGGACGGCAGGAATGTTGGCAACGCTCATTTTATCTTCCTCCGCAATGCACTCATCATGCGGTCAAATCGGCTGGTTTTGAGTTCGGGAGGGGCATCAGCCTCTGTCAAGCGCTTTGCGCGTTCGGCATCAAGTGCATCGACGGCGGCGTTGATTGGGGGTTTAATGAAGATGCCTTCGTCTTGCTCTTCCAACACAATACGGTTGCCGATGCCGTATTTTTGGCGAACTTCTTTGGGGATTTGCAAGCGCCCAGCCGAGTCGAGCATATGGAGCTCTTCGAGGTGGGCTGGGTCGCGGCTATTGGCGCCACCCATGTCGATGCGTTTGACGGTTTCGCTACTGGTTTTGCCATCACGAATTGCCACGACACGATTGACGAAGTGGGCGATGTGTGGATCGTGCGAGACGATGATGACCGTCAGTGCAAAGCGCCGATTCAGTTCGTGGAAGATGTTGAAGACGACCTCAGCCGTTTGAGAGTCAAGCTCACCAGTCGGCTCATCGCCGAGCAAAAGCGCCGGACGATTGGCCAGGGCAATGGCAATGGCGACGCGTTGTTGCTCACCACCCGAGAGTTGGGCGAGTTTGTGACCACGACGGTGATTGAGGCGCACGGCGTCGATTAGTTCGCTGATCCACTCTTTGCGGGCACGGGGAGCTACGCCGCTCATGATCATGGGCAGTTCGATGTTTTGTTCGACATCGAGGTACGGGATGAGGTTACGTGCCTTTTGTTGCCAAATAAATCCAACATACTGCCGGCGATAGGCATCAAGGGAGCCGTCGGTGAGTTTGAGTAAGTCGTTGTCGGCCACGATGAGCTTGCCGGCGTTGGGGCGATCTAGCCCACCAATAACGTTGAGGAGCGTTGTCTTGCCGGATCCAGACGATCCAACCAAGGCCATCACCTCGCCACGGCGGATGGTAAGGTCGAGGCCTTGGAGGGCCATGACCTCAAGGTCATCAATTCGATAGACCTTGATGAGATTTTCGCAGGTGACAATGGCATCGTTTGTTGTCATATGGCCTCCCCGAGTTTGACGGCTTGGAAGAGTTTCATGCGGCGCAGGAGGACGACCGTGATGAGTACGGTGGCGACCAGTACGACCATGAAAACCGCATAGATAATCAGAATTTGCTCCGTGGCGATGCTGACGGCAAACGGCGGGAACAAATCGCGCTCGTAGCTTGGGAGCTGTAAGAAGGGAATAAACAACTGGCTCGAACTAACGCCGACAAACGTGCCAGCAGCAATGGCCATGCCGATGATGAGCGTCTGTTCGATGGCCAGCAATGTGCCGAGCTGCGCAGTTGAAAGACCGATGGCACGGAGCATGCCGAGCTCAACAAATCGGCGTTGGAACGCCAAGATGGAGTAGAACAAAAATCCGAGCATCGACAAAAAGGCGGCAGCAACAAAACCGACAGACAGGAGTCCGAAGAATCCTTGGCGTTCGGGGCGAATGCGCTCGTTGGTAATCACTTCGGGCGCGAACTCACGAATGAAGACTTTCATGCCGGTGGTCACCGTACCACGATAAATATCATCATCGTTCACGGTAGTACCGTCTTTGAGCCGTAGCCATACGTCGTATGGGTACATGCCACCCTGCATGTCGAACGAATACTCCAGATTGCCGATGATTGGTGGCCCTTCAGAGGGATAGGCGGTAGGGAAGAGATCGATGAACCCAGCCACCACCACCGGTACACTGTAGGTGGCATCGAGATTATTCATGCGGATAATGAAGTTATCGCCGACGCGCAGATTGAGGTTCTTGGCGAACTCGCGCTGAACGAGCACGGCACCCTCATCTTCGGCGAGTAAGTTCATCAGGGTCCCCAACGGCTGATCAGAAAAATCCTCACGCCAGTAGGCCACATTAGGGAAGTCGAGGCGATCGATGCCGAAGTACTGCGCATCGATTGAGTTGTTGTTGATAATCACTGAGACTTTGCTGTTCCCTACACGCGTAGCATGCGCTACCCCGTCGATAGTCAGGTAGTCCTGAACAGGCAAGAAGAAGTACTTGGGACCGGTGAGTTTGCTTTCGCCGGGATCAGTGACAATTGCGTCAATACCGCTTTGCATGCCACCTGGGGCGCCGCCGCCACCACCACTGGATGATTGGCCCATGTCAAATAACTTGGCATCACCGCCTGCAATAAAGTGATTCCGCTCGAGGAGGTTCTGGTCGAGTGATTTGGCCATCGAAGCGGTAAAGCCGGCCAAGCTGAGTGTGATAATAAGGAGCAGAATGGGACCAGAGTATGCGCTTGGTGTGCGTGCGAGATACCGCAGCGCAGTGACGGTAGCGATACCGGGGAGTCGACTGGCGATGAATTCGAGAATACGCATGAAGATGGGGAAAAAGCGCACGGTAATCAGGGCCGTCGCAAAAATAAATAGACTCGGGGCAATCAAGAGTAGCGGATTGTTGAATGGGTCGCTCAAACCAGGCCCACTAATTGAACCGAGCGATCCTTGTTGACGCAGGAGCCACCAGCCATACCCGATGGGGATGAGCATCAGTACGTCGAGGTAGGCACGTTGCCAAAACGGCTTCGCTGAAGCACGTGCCCGCTCGCTTTTGAAGGAGACAATCGTAAAGCGCGAGGTGATGAATGCAGGAATCAGTGCTGCAATCAGCATGAAAATGACGATTTGGAAGGCGCGTGTCCACGCATCTTGTGACATACCAATCGGTAGAGGATCAACCGGTTGAAAGTCGAGGAATGAGCGTGTCCACGTCATAAACAGGGCAGAGACCTGCCCCAACAGCACCCCCACGCTAATTGCGGCGGCGCCGATAATCATCCATTCGATGAAGTAAATCCCCATGATTTGGCTACGAGATGCCCCGCGGCTACGGAGCACCGCAATTTCGTTGCTCTGGCGCTGTACGACGAGCCCGGCAACCAAGACCACGAAATAGGCGATTAAGCCGAGCACGGGAATGCTAAAGATGGTCAAGATGGCGGTGAGTTGCTTGACACGGGCAATATGGCGCACGAGTGCATCAAGCGGAGAGACATCAAGGCGCATCCCCTCGAGAATTTTGTTCGATTCTGACAAGGTGCGATCAATGCGTCCGCCAAATGCTGGCACATCGCTTGAGCGAATGACGCTCCCGTCGGCAACGAGGTACCAGACCGCCACATTAATAGGTTCAGGATTGGCGGCTACGACATGCTGGGTAAACGCTTCTTCGGTGGTGAAGAGTGTCTCACGCAGGACCTCGGGGGCATAGAACCAGTATTCAGATGCGGCATCTTTGGGTTGCCATATGCCGCTGATGCGCACGGGTATCATGCTCTTTTCGGGGGCTTCGCGCTGGGCAAAAACGTAGTAGATTTCGCCTGGTTGTAACCCGAGTCCGAAGGCGAATTCTGCGGAGAGCAGCACTTCGAGCGGTTCGTCGGTAGTGGTCACTTCGGGCATGCGTCCATCGAGCAAATCGATGTGGTCAACGAGGTTTTGGGCATAGGCAATCGAAATCCAGCCGAGTGGTTGACCACCCCCTTCGGCGGTGAGTTGGAGTGGGATTTTGTCGGTTGCGATGTAGCGCGTTTGATTGGTGATGTCGAGCCCCAATTTGCTCGCAACGTCGTTTGCGAAGTAGGTGTTGATGGCTTCGAGTTTTTGGGTGTTGGTGTTACCAGAAATACTACCGAGATAGCGATACATAAACGCAAATGGTGGGCGTCGTGTACCGTTGAGTGGACTACTGAGTTCATCACGCAGAATACGATAACCGACCGCCTCGGCGTAGACGGGGATGCTCACCACGATGGCGACGGCGACAGTAAAGCCTGCCGCAATCGCCAAGATGAGGGATAAGTTGCTCCAGAGCCGGCGTCCCACCACTACGACCATGCCAGTCAGCCACGCCCATGGCGAGCTTCCAAGGGCACGGCGAGGGCGGCTGGCGGCTGAGTCGATTGATTTAGTTGCCATGGGTCCGCTCCTCAGGTGGTTTTATTGACCAACCACGATATCGCCTTCGTTCAGGCCCTCGAGAATCTCGACACGTTCGCTACTCACGATACCAAGGCGGACGTCTTGACGACGCTGGCGATCACCATCCTTGATTACCACAAAGCGTCGGCCTTCAAATGTGCGCACGGCTTGTGGTGGTAACCAGAGCGTCGCAGGCTCCCGTTTGAGTGTGATGACGATTTGTGCCAAGTCACCGACATCTACCGTCAAGTCGCGCGGCAAATCGAACGAAATATGGTAGGCAGGATCCGCATTGATGGTTGAGGCTGATGACGTCGCTTTGGTCGGAAGTTTGACGATTGTACCCGGTACCGAAACGGCCGGTGCGCGTGCAAAGAAAATCTCGACATTCATGCCCACGCCGATGCGTGCTGCATCTTCGGTGGACACATTCTGGACGAGGATTTCTTTGTCGGTATCGTTAATGACAGTGATGACGGGGCGATATGCTTCAACGGACTTGCCGGGTGCCGTGCCAATTTCGGCCACGATACCATCAAATGGTGCCACAAGTTGACCGGATGCAATCGCCTTTTTGATGTTCTCCAGTTGTAACTCGGCAGCGGAGAGTGCTTTTTCGAGTTCAGGATCGCCGGTTTGTGAGGCCTCTTGGACGGCGAGTTCGGCACGTTTCACTGCACGCTCAGCGCTGGCTATTTCGTCGGCATCAGGATTCTTTACCAACATATCGTAAGCGATTTGGGCGCGCTCGAGATTGGCTTGGGCGGCTTCAATCAGTGGTTGACGTACTGCTTTGGCTGTTTGGAGTTGTTGATTGGCAGTACTCATTGCCGCAGTACCGCGGTCGAGGTTGTTTTGGGCGGTGATATACGCTTGTCGGCGTTGATCGTATTGCGGGTGCTTTTTGTCATTTTTGACACCGTCCCAATCGTAGAGGGCTTGTGAGAACGCCTCTTGGATGAGCGGCAAGTTGCGCGTAGCCTCGTTGAGTGCGATTTGGGCAGTTTCGATGTCAATGGCTGTTGAGGCAGTGACGCTACTCAGGTTGGCTTTCGCACTTTCGAGGTTGACTTTGGCAGACGCGATATCAGCAGATTTGGGCGTTTTGAGGCGATCAAGTCGTGCTTGTGCTTCAGCCAAGTCGAGCGCAGCACGTTGACGCGATAAGTCGCGTTGTGTGGCACTACGGTCATATTGGATTTTGACCTGGGTGTAGTTCACTTCAGCCTGGCGCAACTGATTGGGCAGATCGCCCAAGTCGAGTTCGGCGATGACCGTACCAGCGGTGATGACGTCGTTGCGTTGCACGTTAACGATTTTGACGAAGCCGTTTTGTTCAAATGAAAGCTCTTGCTGTTTGAGCGCAGCGACCGTACCACTTACTTTTATTTGGTCGACCACTTCACCAACTTCAACAGTGTAGGTTTGCTTCTCAAGGGCTGGTGCAGGTGGTCGGGGTGTCGGTGTGGCATTACTGTCTTGGTTGCTACTTGGTGTGCTACATGCCACGAGTAGCGAGAGAATCAATCCGAAAACGAACAACTTCTGACGCATAGAAGAACCTCTGCTTTGCGGTAATGACCGTGAACATCATCGTAATCACGATTATACGCTATAAACACAACGGCTGAATGAATCGACAACAGATAAATTATACAATCTGTTGAGTTTTGAGGGGTGGGTACTAAACGTGATGTACCACATGAGACCATATCACAGATACATGAAAAACAGATGAAGCAGAATAATCACGAATACGCCATCTGAGATGGTATAATTTGCAGAAGATACCCGCAAAAGAGGTGCCACGCGTGCGCACGAGCTCACGACATCTTCAATTTAGCGTAAGTCAAAACGACGACGCCATTATTGCTGACACATTATTACAGTGTGTGGCGCATGACAGTGCGTCAATTGAAGCACACAAAGGCGAGTTATTCGTCCTGCTTGAGGGAAGTGGCGATCTCGCCAAGCAACGTACTGCGCTTCAGCTGGTCATGCGTGCCATGCGAAAAGCATTTTATGAGAATGATTCATTTAGCGTGCAATCATCGTTACGACGTGCGATTGTGGCAACCAATCATGCGCTTTATGAATACAACGTGAGTTTGCCGGTGGCCCGGCGGTGCGTACTGGGAATGAGTGCCTTGGTCATCAAGGGCCAAGATTTGTTTGTGGCACAAATATTACCGACACAACTCTACTTGCACCATCAAGGTGAATTCCGGGCCATTCCAATTGATATGACATGGCGAAACAATCAAAATCGTGTGGGAAGTTTGACGGGAGTCAGTACCAACTTATTAGGTGGGAGTCTATCGGTAGAGCCTGAGTTTTATCGGGACCAGCTGCACATCGGTGATAGTCTCGTACTGGTCACTAGTAGCATGGCGAGTGTGCTGACGAAGCCGAAAGCGATAGACGTACTGACACAATCCACACCATCCCAGATGGTATTGCAGTTGCGTCAACTCTGCGAACAACACGCAATCATGTCGGCGTGTGGGGTCGTTATTCGTGTTGAGGAGCCGGTTATCGAGACGCCGACGGCACGCACTGGCGGGTTTTCGAGTATCACGCAACAACTGATGTTTGCCACGGATAGCACGAGCCTGTGGATACATCGCGTGGTGGCGTGGGGGCGAGGAGTGCTATTTGGTCGCGAAGAGTCACGCTTTACGCAGTCAATGGGTCGTTGGCGGATGACGTTGCGTAATGAGCAACAACGAGTGACGCGTAAGCCACCAGAGGTGCCATATCTCCCCGACCCTATGCCGAATCCTGCCCCCATTGATATGGGTGATGATATTGAGGTGCAGGCCGCTCGGATGGCTCGGCGCGAAAAGGCACCTGCCACGGAGCGTGGATCGGTACGTGTCATTGATGCGACCCAGGTAGAGGTGCCAGTCACGCCAGTTGATACGAATTATGCAGGTCAGGTGCGGTATCGCACACAGATTACTGAGCCAATCCGCTATGGCGAGCTGCTTGGTTCGTTGGCACAGAACATCTTTTCGTGGCGCTGGATACCGCGGCGCAATAACAGCAATCGGCGGATGCAAGCGGTCAAGCGTTCGGCTGGATTGTCGCTTTCGTATCGTAAACAGGCACCGCCGTTCCCATGGGCCATGTTTACGGCAATGATTGCGTTGATAGCGGTGATGTTTTTTTATGGGACAAACGTGGCACGTGAGAATCGTCTGCAACGTGGAGAGAACAGCCTCAAGAATGCTGAAACGGCCGTGCAGTCCATCTACGAATCAGTGGATGAACAAGAGGCGGTACAACGCATTGAAGTGGCGCGGACGATGTTGGTTGATCTCGAGCAGACGGGGATTATCACGGCAACTACGAGCAATCGCCAGCGG
Source organism: Chloroflexota bacterium (assembly GCA_016875555.1). Classification (GTDB taxonomy): domain Bacteria; phylum Chloroflexota; class Chloroflexia; order Chloroflexales; family Roseiflexaceae; genus UBA965. The sequence continues at coordinate 13,787 of VGPG01000014.1, forward strand.
TATTTGACGATGGTCACCCGTATTGAGAAGGCCGAAGTCATCACGCAGCGACGGTCGTTTTTGACGGATATTACTGCGGTAGCCACGCATCCGATACAAGGTGGTGTGTTTACGAATGTAGTAGTACCCCCACCGGCAAGCACGGTGGAGAATTCATTTAACTTCTCACAAATCTATCTACTTGATGGAAATGCGGGGGTGTTGTATCAAGTGTCGCGTGATGGCGGGAGCCCGAACGTTGTCCTTCGGCCGAACAGTCAGATTGGTGATTTGCAAATTGCACGTGTTCACGATATCGCATGGCGTTTTGATAGTGTGATTGCGGTGGCACAGAGTATCGATAACGGTCCATTCATCTACATGTTCCGGAACGGCAACGACTGGAATTACAGTATTTTGGCGGGTAGTCTTGAATGGAGTACGAGTGGGCGGGCGATGCGTGTGCAGACGTTCAACGGTAACTTGTATCTGTGGGGTGTGACGCCGGCGAACATTTTGCGCTATCTGTCGACGCAGTTTGGTGATTTTCCTGAGCCGTGGATTCAAAACGACGGTGGCCAAATTTTGGAGACAGCCATAGATATGGGCATTGATGGCCGCATCTATCTGTTGATGCCTAACGGGACCATCCAATACATGCGCGACAATCAGGATGGCCAGCGAGGGTACGAAAAGTCATTACCGATTGCGGACATTACGCCGCCACTTCAATCTGCGGCCCGACTTGTGGTGACGGGTGATGCAGAGTCTGGTTCGTTCTTTATTCTGGATAATTATTTTGGGCGTATCATCCAAATCGAGAAGCGTACCGGGCGATTTATTCAACAAATCACGGTGCCGACTGACAGTGAGATAACGCTCGATAATTTGACGGCAATGGTGATTGACGAGAATCAGGCGCGGCCTATTCTCTACTTTATTAATGGTGGTACATTATATCGTGCACCGATTCCTGATCCACCGTTACCATTTAATCAACGGGTAGACAGCGTGGTACTCCCGACGATGACACCGGATGCTCCGTGACACAAGAAGGGATGACCTATGTCAATGCGTACGACCGAACGCGTGTTGCATACACGCACGTCCGATTCGTGTACGATTGTTATTTTTGGTGCAACGGGCGACCTAACACGTCGTAAACTCGTGCCTGCACTCTATAATTTGCGGCGTGAGGGACTCCTGCACAACAACATCACCATTCTTGGGTTTGCACGTCGTGATTGGAGTGACGACTACTTTCGCACGTTGTTGTTCGACGAGGGGAATAAACACTCGCGCGTGACAATGGCCGAGTCAATGTGGCACGAATTTGCGCAGCGAATCAGCTATATCCGGTCCACGTTCGAGGATGTCGAGGGGTATCAGGCACTCGCACAACAACTAGACGACATTGATACACATAGTGGTACGGCGGGCAATCGGTTGTTTTATTTGGCAACGCCGCCGGAATCCTATGAGGATATCATTCGCAATCTGGGAGCAGCTGGATTGGCGAACTCGGCGCAGGGAGGATGGACGCGTATCATTGTCGAGAAGCCCTTTGGCCATGATTTGGCCAGCGCGTTGCATCTGAACAATGTACTGCATGAAGTCTTTGATGAGCGTCAGATATATCGTATTGACCATTATTTGGGCAAAGAGACCGTACAAAACCTGTTAGTGCTCCGGTTTGCCAATGGCATTTTTGAGCCGTTGTGGAATCGGCGGTATATTGATCATGTGCAGATTACCGTGGCGGAGCAAATTGGTGTTGAGGGGCGAGGTGGCTACTACGAACAAGCCGGCGCCATTCGCGACATGGTGCAAAACCACATGATGCAACTCTTGTCGTTGACGGCGATGGAACCGCCGGTCGGTGGTGCGAGTGCGGATGCAGTACGTGACGAGAAGGTCAAAGTGTTGCGTGCGGTACGACCCATCCCTGCACACGAAGTGAACCGGCATACGGTGCGTGGACGGTATACGGCTGGTCCGGGTACGGCTCCTGCCTATCTGAACGAGACGGGAGTTCAGCCCGACTCGACCACAGAGACCTACGTAGCGATGCGGTTTGAAATTGAGAGTTGGCGGTGGGCTGGTGTACCGTTCTTTTTACGCACTGGCAAGCGCATGCCAGTACGTGCCAGCGAGATTTCGGTGACGTTTCGCAGTGCGCCGTTGATGCTCTTTCAAGATGGACCGATGTCGCGATCCGCACCCAACGAGCTTTCGATTCGCATTCAACCGAACGAAGGTGTGGCGTTGCGCTTTAATTCGAAGGTGCCGGGCCAAGCCAACGATATCCGTCCAGTGACGATGAACTTCAATTATGTGGATGCCTTTGGTGGTGAATCGCCTGAAGCATACGAGCGTCTTTTGCTTGATGCCATGATCGGCGATTCAACGCTGTTTACCCGCAGTGACGAGGTGGAGACATCATGGTCACTGATTAACCCGATTATTGAGGGATGGCAGATGCTTAATTCACCGATTCACGAATATGTGGGTGGGAGTTGGGGACCTGATGCATCCCATGAATTTATTGGGGCATCTGGGCGGAGCTGGCGTCGATTATCGTAGGAGCAGGCATGCGTCGCTATCGCATTCTCGCATTTGACGGCGGTGGGATTCTCGGGGTGATGACGTTGGTACTGATCGAGCGTATTCTCGAGGAGTTCCCGCGTTTTGTTGCGGATGCGGACGTCATCGCGGGGACATCAACGGGTGGGATTATCGCACTCGGATTAGCGCACGGCATGCATCCGCGTGAGCTACGTCAGTTATATGAGGGTAAGGCGTCAACCATCTTCCGTGATTCGTGGGCCGATGATATGCTCGATCTGGGCAACATGGTGGGTGCCAACTACGACAATCGCGGGCTCGAACAAGAATTACGGCGTATATTCGGTGATACGACGCTCGGACAGCTCAAGAAAAACGTCTTAATTCCAGCATTTGATCTTGATAATGCGTCGCCCAATCCGCAGCGTCGGCGATGGGCGGCGAAGTTTTTTTCGAACATGGGCGGCGTCTATGGCGACCGTGAGGTGCCAGCGTACAAGGTGGCCATGTACACCAGCGCTGCGCCGACCTACTTTCCCGCATATGAGGGGTACATTGATGGCGGGGTGGTAGCCAACAACCCGAGTGTGGCGGCGCTGGCACATGCGCTTGATACGCGCAAGCAACCCACCCCGCCGGCGCTCAACGATATCGCGCTCTGTTCCATGGGCGTGGGGCAATCGTTGCGGTACATTGATGGGGACCGTCTTGATTGGGGGTATGCGCAATGGGCGCGCCCGTTGGTGAGTATTTTGATTAATGGCGTAATGGGTGTGGTCGACTATCAATGTCAGCAATTTTTGCATGACCGATATTGGCGACTCAACCCGGCCTATCCTGCGCAGATGAATCTTGAGCTTGACGCGATTGATCGCATGCCGTATCTGGTTGAATTTGCTCGAAACGTGGATTTAGCCACAACCTTGCTGTGGATAGACCGGTCGTGGCGTGCGCCTGATGCCTAGCAGGTGTTATTCGACGGCGCGCACCATGGTGATAATTTGCCATGCGGTGTAGATAGCAAGTGACGCCGGAAGGGCGGCGAGTACGATGACGTAGAGCACGCTAAATATGCGTGTGGTGCGCCGGTTCCCCATGATAACGAAGCGCGGTAGCATGCGATTGCGCACGGTGTATTGAATTCCCGCAACAACGCCCACGCCAATCGCTGCAAAAAAGCCAGCCGCCAAGATGGAGATGATAATACCTAGTGCTGTCATCGTGAATCCTCCGCAGAAACAGGTTTGGTCAGTAATCGGTAGAAGATGGCGCCGATTGGCAACATCATCCAAAAGCTCAGTAGGCGAAACAAAATAGCCGACCCAAGGGCAGCGTGAACGGGTACGCCTTGAAGATGCAACGAAAACGACAACGCTGCTTCGACGGCACCACCGCCACCGGGCAAAATCGTAAACAAGCTGACAATCAGCGACATGCCATAGGCGGCAAGGACATTCCAAAACGGTACATCAATCCGCATCCCGTAGAGCAGGGCGTTAAGTGCCACTGCATGACAAACAAAGATGCTCATTTGTAAGGCGATAATACGTCCAAATTTACTGGGTTGGGCGGCAAAGATGGCCCGACTCTTGGCGATCTCCTCGATTAATAATTCGAGTGATTGCGTGTTCCACTCAACGCCCAAGCGCATCAATCCATGGCGGAGTTGGTGAAGCCAACGTGCAACGCTCTCGGCGGGTCGGGTAGCCACAATGGCCAGAAACGTTGCCACACCGGAGGTAATGATGACTGCGGTGATGATGGGTGTGGTCGCAGTAAAATCAGCCGTCAAGGTTAAGTACAGCAACCCGGCACTAAACATCAGTAATGCTGCCCCGTTCCAGCTGAGGAGTTCGGTACCGGCGACAACAGCCACACTACTCGCGGGGAATCCGCGATTACGAAGTGCAGCAACCAAAAACGCATACGCAGCCACACTGCCCATGGGTACCGCTTGATTGAGGAGAATGCCAACCAAAGCGGTGCCAATCAACCACACCATCGTCTCGCGGTGATTGAGCATCGAAAGAACAGAACCATATATCCAACCGGCACATACGAATCCGAGCACAATCATGGTAAACGCTACGGCCACCCAGAGTGGTTCGGTAGTCTGCAGGAGGTGAATGGCCTCGCTGAGATCAGCACGATTATAGACGGCCAAGGTCACAACCAAGGCGATGAGGATAAGTCCGATTATCCACGACCAGGGAATCCTACGTAACGACATGCAAACCCATCTCTATTGTGTTGTCCGTGAATATCATACCACTGATACTTCGTGTTCGGCATGTCTGCTGGTATGGCATTGATGGCGTGTTTAGTGGTCGTGTTGATGCCCGACATGAATGTGCGCATGACTATGTGTTTGCCCATCGTGTAGATGATAGTGCGCATGCACGAGATTGGCGCTCAGGAGCATCTCGTGGTTGGCGAGAATGGCCCGCGGCGTATCGTGTGCGATGATGTGTCCTTGTTTGAAGACATACGCATCATCGGCAATATCGGGTACCGTATCAAGATCGTGTGTGGCCACGACGACTGTTTTGCCGGTATTGGCCCAACCGACCAAAAAGTCGACGACCCGACTTTGGCTTTTGGGGTCGAGTGCTGCGGTCGGCTCATCGAGCAAAATGACCTCGGGGTCGATGACTAAGACGGATGCGATGGCAACACGCTTCTTCTCACCACCCGAGAGGCGATGGGGTGCACGCTCTTTGAGGTGACTAATCTCGAGTATGTCGAGTGCGTCGTTGACCTTTTGCCGGATAGTAGCGGTATCCCAGCGGAGTTGTAATGGCCCGAAGGCGACCTCGTCGAAAACGGTCGGATTAAAAAGCTGTACGTCGGGGTTTTGGAAGACGAATGCTACGCGTTTGCGGAACGGCAAGGCGTACTCCTCATCCATTAAATGCGCTTCGTCAAGTGTGTGACCGAAGGCCTCAACGGTGCCTGATTGAGCGAAATACAGGCCGTCCAGAATGCGCAATAGTGTGGACTTGCCAGATCCATTAGCGCCCATAATTGCTACTCGTTGACCGCGCTGAATCTGCATGCTGATGCCGTTAAGTGCGGGAGAGTCAGCAGTATTTGCGTAGGCATACACGACGTTGTGAAGGTGAAAAATGGTATCCATGTGTTTGTACTCCATCTGCCTACTGCAACCCAAACCATAACCCGGTACATACTATCAACAGCATGAATGGAATTGCAACATAATCTGAGCGACGCAACGCAAATTCGTCGAGTGTATAGACCTCGCCGCGGTAGCCACGCGATTGCATGGCCAAAAAGACATCATTGCCCAGTTGAAAACTCTTGCTGAGCAAGACACCAACCGTGGCTGCCGCCAATCGCCGTGCTTCTTTGTCGGGTAATTTGCCAATCATGCGACTTTGACGTGCCTCGAACATGTCGCTCGCTGATTGTAGCATGAGAAAAATATAGCGGTATGTCATGCCCAAAATCACCACGACCAAGGTGGGGATGCCGATGACGCGCATGGATTTGAGGACATGCATCCATGGCGTGGTCATGATTAACAAGAATGATAATGTGATGCTGACTTCAGAACGTAGCAACAAAAACACCGCACTCTGTAGACCATATGCACTGACGTTCCATTGTAGCCACGGTACGGTTGCAAGCGTAGGTCCTGGTGTAATAAAAATGGCAGGAAAGGCGATAAGCCCACTAAAAATGAACATACCAAGCCAAATGGGGCCAAATGACTTAATGATGGGAATGCGCGATATGAAGGCGAAAAAGAGTGCACAAAGGGCGACGGCTGCTACGACCCAAACGTGGCGTGCAGCGGCGGCCGTGATAATCAGACCGAGCATGCTAACGAACTTGACGCGCGGATCGAGCTGTTGCAGGAGACCGCGTTGTTCGGAAAATTGCTCTGCGTACAGAGAGCGTTCGAGCGTCTCGGTGAGTGCATCAATCGTCCGCTGAATGAAATTGCCACGGCGTTTGCCGTGATGTGCTTCACCGCCCATGGAAAACTCCTTGAACAACCATAATTGACAACAATGGGGCGTGCACGCGTGCAAACGCCCCATTGAGTAGATGATGAAAAATGACGGGGTATTTAGTTGGTGGCGCCGTTGTTATTGCGGAATCGATCAGCGATTGCGCCGTACAGCAAGAAGCAGAGCATGACTAACCCGGTGCCCATGACTGCCGAAAAGATGTAGCCAACCACCTCATTTGAGATAAACGGTACAGCGTAATCAGGAATTGGAGCCTCAAACCATGAACCCAATGTCAAGAGCCCTTCAGGTGTGCTATCGACCGGAGGGGTAGCACCTAATGATGCCTCGGTGATGGCTTGACGGGCTGCTGGGTCAGCAAACTCTTCGGCGCCCCACTCACCCCAGGCTGTGCCGGCTGCAAGTAACCCGAGCGGCGATAGAACCATCATCAAGGCAATCATGACCCACAAGCGGCGTGTACCAGCCCACGTGCCATCTACCTTGGACTCAGCGTCCTTCTGCGCGGTCAGCGATAAGAGCGCTACATCGCTACGTTGTAAATAAGCGACCACGCCTGCAGTGATGAACATCTCGGCCAAACCAGCGATGCCAATATGACCAATCATCATGGCTGGAATAGCCACATCGAGCCCGTATGGCGCATACAGTGGCGCACCGTTGGCGTCGGTGAACCACATCGGTTGTACACCAAACTGCAAGGCGGTCACGAACGCGGCTGCGTTGATTGAAAGATACCCAGCTAAACCAGCGGCAATGACGCGCCGTGATGCGGTTAAGGCACTCTTGCCTGCAACAGCATTGTAGACCCAAATCGCCACGAATGAACCAACGACGGCGATGTTGAAACTATTGGCGCCGATGGCCAGAATACCACCATCACCGAAGAAGATGGCTTGAATGGCGAGTGCAATTGATACTGCGAGAATGGACCCCCATGGCCCGAGGACGATGGCGGCAATGGCCGCCCCCGTTGCGTGGCCGGTTGTGCCACCCGGGAGCGGTAAATTGAACATCATGATAATGAACGAAAACGCAGCGAATACGGAGAGCAATGGCACCATGCGCATGCTCAGCATCTTTTTGATGCGTTTGCCGGCGATATACCAAAACGGTGCAGCGGCGGCGTACAAAGCGATGGTGGTGTTGGGCCATGGCGAGGTCGTAAGTTGTCGGCTACAGACGACCTTGGCGGTGTGATTGAAGACCTCGGCACCGGGTTGGTCGGGGTTGGCGGCCCAATACGGGATGAATCCCTTGGCCAAATTATGCCCAAGCACGATGCAGTCGATGGTCTTGGTCAAATCACTGACGTACTGATTGAGATCATCACTCTAGTTATGATTGACCCAATCCATTTGGCCGTCGGGGCCGGCCATGTAGCCATCGGCGCTGAGTTGGAGTTGGATTTTCAGTTTGCGCATGTGACTATATCCTGTCTATCGTTCGCGTTGCCCGGCGGCAAGCAGGGTAATCATCTCGGCGATGCGTTGGGCGCGTACATCGGGCTTGCCCTTGGTGCCGTCAATCCAGCGCAGGTACTTTTTGCGATAAAAGGTCGGTAATCCATCAAAAAAGGCCTTGGCGACAGGATTAGCCTTGAGGGCGGCGACGATGTCATCAGCCACGTTGTCCTCGTGTGGCCCCTCAAGATCAAGGGTCACGGTGACATCACTGCCGAGGTTGATGCCACAATCACGGAGCCAGGCAGGCCCGAGTTTGAGCATATAGCTACTGTCACTTGGGGTCAACGCACCACGCACGGCGATGGTGTTGACGGTACCGGTGATGTGGTAGCGCGGGCGTTCGCCCCAGATGATGGCCGGCGCAAACGGGATGATGATGACGGCCGAGGTGCCGTGTTTGGTGAGGGTGGCGGTGAATGTAGGCATCGGAGTATCCTCTATGGCTGCATATCCATTGACGGGTTAATGATGATCGACGCGCGGGCGATTCTCAATGGTCTGAAACTCGCGCACCATCTCCACAAAGCGCGTTACCGTTGTCTCGAACATCACCTTGCCGAATTCGGCGGTGGCTACCGCTGCATCGCCACAAATCCCCTCTTTGGAAAATGAGCTCCACCACGCCTGATAGCTAAACGCACTCGGTTCGGGATGATCCCAGTTGAAGTATTTGAGCTTGAGTTGTCCCATGTCGCGATACGCCTTATCCATCTGTACGAGTTCAGGGAAGCTGTGGAGCATCATGGCTGTCTCGTACTCACACGCATGTGCCACACTACCCCACCCGCCCTTGCGCTGACTGTCGAGCACGTCGGCCACGAGAGCTGGGTGTACGGCTGCATTAACGGTAGTATTGGCACAAATCGCCCCGGTCTCGAGCACACATTTGCGTGCGGCTAGCTCACAAATGGCCTGGTTAGAGCCGTGGCCATTGACAATTAGAATATGCGTAAAGCCGTGGCGGGCCACGGAGATGGCCACTTGTGACACATAGGCCAGACAGACCTCCATGCTGACGCTGAGTGTGCCGGGGAAGTCCATGTGATGCTCGTCGAGTCCCACGGGAATGGTCGGTGTCACCAGCAGATCGCCGCCGGCACGCCGTCCACACTCTGCCAGCACAGACTCGAGGATGTCGTTGTCCGTTGAAATGGGCAGATGCGGGCCATGATCCTCTACTGCGCCAAATGGAATCGCCACGACGGGTTGTGGGGTGCGTGCGAGTACGTCTTTGATTTGTAGCCATGTCATGCGGTCGTAGCGCCACGTCGCTGTGCTCATAGTCATTCTCCTTTGCTGGACTGGTGCAACGCTGCACCACAGACAAAATGCCGAGGAACTTGACGCTATTGTACGCCACGTAGGCACAAAACCGCTACAGTATCACGCCTTCACGTTGCAATAATGCGCGCTGATGAGCAACCCCACCCGGCATGTGTTGACTTAATTTGCCCTCTTTGAGGACACGCCACCACGGGATAGCGAAGGGTGATGGCGTGTCACAGAGTTCGACGGTGGCATGCGCCAGCCACTTCCAGTACACAGTGGTGCGCGACGGACAGGTGATGTCGGCGTGGTGGGCGACGGCGATGTCGTGCCGGATGTCACGCAGCGAGCGAGTGTGGCCGTAGGGGATTGCCCGGATCGCCTCGGCAATGTCGCGTGGTGATGGTACATACATGGTGTTGGCCCGTATACGCGTCGCTTTGGCGCCGTCGAGCACATGAAATGACCCGGCTGGGGCTGTCTCAAGTTTGTGGAGGATGGTTTTTGGTGTCATAGCAGTTACTCCCAAACAATGTCGAGCATACTTGCGATGGTCTCCATTTCGCCGAGATGCTGAAATGGATGCGTCAAACCGAACGTCAGCAGACACTTGCCCTTATCCCAACTGGCATAATTCGCCACGAGGTTATCGTGGTTGCGCAACCCGAGCCCTTCGTTAACGACTACCTGCCGTACAAACGCCGGGTCCAATGATTGCGACAACGTCGTTTGGTCGATGGTTGCGACGATAGTGCGGGTACGGTTGTGAACTGCTTGCATGTAGCGTTGCAGCCCGGCGAGGTCGATGCGGGTGTTGAGCTCGTCGACCTCGGTGCGTGTCATGGCGCCGCCATGGTGGCGCCACGGCAGATTCATCTGAGTCGTCCAGTCGGCGCTGTCGAGCACT
>VGPG01000015.1 GCA_016875555.1 Chloroflexota bacterium
CGCCGCTTTACCAATCACATCGGCTTTGACCAACACCTTGCCAGTGGCACCTAACACCAATCCGGGCATCGGCTCACTGACGATACAGTAATCAGCTTTGATGCCGCTTTCGATCAAGGCATACGCGCCTACTGAGTAGGCTTCTTCGTCAACGACGGAACTAAAGATGAGCGTGCCGCTCCATCGGTTTTTGTGACGGAACATCTCGCGGGTGACCAACATAATTGCTGCCACACCCGATTTCATATCACATGCACCCAGACCGAACAGGTTTTCGCCGTCGATTTTGCCTTCGAACGGATCACATTCCCACCCTTCGGCCACAAGCACCGTATCGGTGTGGCCATTGAGCATGATGGTCGGGCCATCACCATTCTCGATCCGCACAATTATATTCGGCGCCGTCTTGGTCTGTTGAATCTCGGTCGGGATGTGATACTTGGCAAACCAATCGACGATATACTGTTGTACCGCATGCTCCTCCCCTGGGAAGCTGCGAATCGCCACCAAAGCTCTCGTTAACTCGGTCACCTCAATCAAATCATAATGAATCATCACGTCCTCCTCTACTAGATTCAACCCGCCGCATCACTATAGCACGCCACTCATTGCCCCTGAATCCACTTTTCACTTTTCACTTTTCACTTTTCACTTTTACCCAAAAAACTCTGCACCATCTTCATATACGCCACCGGCGACTCGCGTCGAATACAGTGCCCCGCATCGCGAATCAACCCGACCTCAACGTGCGACGATATCGACCGCGCTAGCGCCGCAGCCTCAGCGGTCACCAACCCACCACGCGCCGGGTTAGAGACGATGAGTAGCGTTGGAACTGCGAGTGCGGTGAGCAAATCCTGCCACGGATTGAAGTGACGCGGGCCAAAGTGGTGTGCTTTGGTGGCGAATTGCTGTTTTGACTCGGCCCAGGCTACCAACTCCTCAGCGCGCCACGTTGGATTCTCTGTGATACAGCGCATCACCAACTGCTCAAGCGGCATCCCCTGCATCTACCGAGCCAGCGCATCATTCCTTGACGAATCTCTTCGACACGTGCCGCCGATTGCTCGGGCTCGTGCATCATGAACGGTGGATCCTCAAGAATCGCCGCGCGAATTTGATTGCCTAAGTCAACAGCCACTTGCAGCGCGGTGTTCGCTCCCATTGAATGCCCCATGATAATTGGGCGATCAAGCTGCAACGCTGCGATCATGTTGGCCACATCGCGTGCCTGCGCCGGGTTCCCATTACTTACATGCGACGCATCGGAGTGCCCGTGGGCACGTGCATCAATCAAAATCACGTCGTAAGCGTCAACAACGTGCTGCGCAAATGCCTGCCAACATGCTCCATTATCTGAGAACCCATGTGCCATGATGAGTGGTACACCACGCCCTTGTCGGTAGTAGTGAATCTTGACATCTTCGGACTGGATGTACCCTGTCTGCCACGTCATAGTATGCTCCATGTTGTATGCGATGTGCCCACATCATACACCCAATTTCGCCCACGCTTCTGCAGTTTTTCTTCAATTACAAAAAACACCCCGCGCGTAATGCACGTCAACATCGTGTGCAAATGACGGCGGAGTGTGTGCCCAAAGGAGCAGTACTCAACGGATGCGCATGAACTGGTAACCAGCTATGTACGCATGAGCCACGGCTCGAGTAACGCATATAAATCGGCAGGAAAGAGCACGGGCTTCATGGTAGCACGTTGGACAACAATATGATGCGTGGTCCCCTCAACGCAGATATTACCCTGTTCAGCCAATACCACCCGATATTCAAAGACCAATTGACGACTCTTGAGGGCGATCAACGTGGTCTGGACTTCGATGAGATCATCGAAACGCGCAGGTGATCGATAGCGCACCTGCAAATCCGACAGCACAACCAGTAACCCACGCCCCTCGATGTCACCATACGGGGCACCGGCTGCGCGCAGCAAATTGACACGACCAACTTCGAGCCACGGCACATACGCGGCATGGTGGACTACACCCATTGCGTCTGTCTCGGCATACCGCACGCGCAGCTGTGACCGATGAACTACTGATTCAGCCGCCATACCGGCCCCTCATTCGTTAATTCGACTGTGAGCACATCTTGGGTATGCAATGCTGTTACATATGCTGATATGCCCGATGCAAACACGGCGTACTGTGCCAGAGCACTCGATTGCAGACCCATGCGTTGTTGTACGTGCGCCACGATTTGCTGAAAAGATGAGGGCATCGTACACGCGTCACGCACAAGCATTATTCCACGTGTGACTGCCTGACGATTTTGATCGAGTGTGGCATCGATTGTCGCAGATGATTGCACATCACCATGTCCTGGAATCCAATGAGTCACGTCAAATGACCTCACCACGTCGAACGATGCTACTTGTGCTAGGACATCATGGGCATATGGCACGCCGTATTTCGACAAAACTGCCGTTCCAAAAAAACCGTCTGCCGCAAAGCAGACATCATCAACCAACACTGCCACCTGTGCCAAACTGTGACCAGGAATCGCCATAATCTGTAGTGTGACTTGTTCGATGGTCAAGAGACCGGGCTCGATGCGATGATGGACAACAGAGGGCGTAGCCATAACGAATCGATTACGCAGTGGTGCAATGGGTGCCGCGCCATATGACAAATAACTCGGTTCAAGATAGGGATCCTCAATGAACGGCGCTTCACGGCGCGGTGCATAACACACAAGACCGGGTATGTTGCGTTCGAAATAATCATTGCCACCCACATGATCGGCATGATGATGCGTGAGCAGTGTGGCCACAATCTGCAACCCGGCTACGTCACATGCACGACGTAACACGCGGGCAGCTTCTTTGTCAATTCCCGTATCCACCGCAATGGCTCGCCCAGGTGCACAGACCACAACACCGAGGTTGTTGGTGCCCGGGAGATACCCGACGCGTTCGTTGAAGAAGTACAAACCTGTCATGCATGCCACACAATCATGATAGAAGGTACTGGTCCCAGCAACGATACCTCTCCCGATTCACCTTCGTGCGGAATAATCGCCTGCACCTGCAACACGGCGCGCAACAGCTGCGCCACATCAATTCCTAATGTCGCGGGTTCGGTGGTCAATATCTGGAAGACGCGTTGCATGAGACGCCGCGGTGACGAGACATACCCATCGTGTAGCTGCATGACAGCATTTGACAGTTGCACGTAGGCCTTGAGCTCGTCACGACGTTCTACCAACCAAAACTGCTCAAACACGAGTAAGGCATCACGCCACTCACCACCATTGAAGTGCTGCACGGCACGTCGCAGGTCGTTATTTGTCTGTATTCGTATGCGATGTATCATGTTGACGCTTAAATTCTTCAGCCTGTTCAGCAGCTTTCTGACGAATGTGCACGGCCTCGCCTTTTAATGCAGCCCGTACCAAATAAAAGCCAGTTACTGCAAATAAAATGAACGCTGCACCAGCCACAACCGTTTGATCAATGATTTCGATTTGAAGGTAGCGCATGATACCGTTTACCGTCAGGATGGTGGCCGCACCCGAAGCACTCAAAAACGCTCTACTTCGATTTGGTTGATTGTTGGTGCGTGCAACCGTTGAGAGACGTGCCAAAAAGAACATGGCAAATACACTCAGTAATAGTGAAAATGGATTTGTCTCCATGAAATCTCCTTTTGTATACCTCTACCAATTATAGCGGTAAATCGCTCATCCATCACCTCGGTATTGGAGAGCCTCAGCTACGTGCTGCTCATTGATGGATGATTCATTGGCCAAATCCGCGATTGTCCGTGCCACACGCAGAATGCGAAAGTACGCGCGCGCAGACAACTGTAACTTTGATGTGGCCAACTCAAGCAACCGCGTACCAGCAGCATCGGGCTCGGCAAAGCGCTTGAGTGGCGCACCGCGTAACGACGCATTGTCACATCCCTGTCGAACAAGCTGCACATCTCGAGCGCTGATGACGCGCTGTTGTATGGTCGCAGAAGCTTCGCCATATCCCACGCCTAGTAATTGATTGACTTCAATGCGTGGCATTGCCAGATGGATGTCGATCCGATCCAAAATGGGGCCACTAATCCGACGTTGGTACCGTTCAACAACCTGAGGTGTACACGTACAACTTCGCTCACGATCACCACGCCACCCACACGGACACGGATTGCGGGCCGCAACAAGCATAAAATCTGCCGGCATGCACACCGAACCGTGGGCACGACTAATGGTGATATGCCCATCTTCTAGGGGCTGACGCAACACGTCTAACTTGGTGCCGAACTCAGGAAATTCGTCGAGAAACAGAATGCCATGATGGGCCATAGTAATCATGCCTGGTCGTATTTTGCCGGCACCCCCGCCGACTAAACCAGCCAGCGAGGTCGTGTGGTGTGGCGCACAAAACGGCCGGATACTCGGCATACGACCACTCCGACCCAGGACGCCTGCCACACTGCGGATTTTCGCAACCATGAGTGACTCGTGTGATGTGAGTAACGGCATGATGCCCCAAAGTGCACGGGCGAGCATCGTTTTGCCTGAACCCGGTGCACCTGTCATGACAATATTATGTCCACCTGCAGCTACCACCTCTAACGCACGACGAGCATGGTGATTCCCACGGACCTCTGCAAAATCGACCGCAGCAGGTTGGTCATCTTCGTCTGTGAGTTGCGTGGGCCGATTACCTGGGGAGCGCGCACCGGTCAGCACATCATATACATCGCGCAACGACGTACAAGGCCAGACAATGATGCCATCTACCAAATAGGCTTCGGCTGCAGATGCTGCGGGAACAACCACATGTGTAACGCCAGCATCACGGGCAGCAATCACCATGGGCAAAATGCCCTCGGTTGGACGCAAACTTCCATTAAAACTCAACTCACCAAGGAATGCCACGTCATCGAAACGCACTTCGATCTGCTGTGACGCCGCCAATATCGCAATGGCGATCGGCAAATCATACGCGGGGCCAGCTTTGCGCAGATCGGCGGGAGCAAGACTCACGGCAACACGGCGCATCGGGAACTCAAAGCCTGAGTTGCGAATGGCCGCACGCACCCGTTCTCGACTCTCTTGCACGGCCGTATCTGTCATGCCCACAATTGCAAAGAACGGTAACCCGAACGCGATATCCACTTCAACGGTCACCGTCACACCGTCGAGCCCCCTGACGCCACAACTCATTGCACGCGCTACCATACTGCACCTCCTGCGGTTGTAGGTATTCGCGTACAGTACCGTTTTTTTCTACCAAAAAGTGACACAAAAAGACCGCACAAGCATGAAACTTGTGCGGTATACGTGTATGTGTTGCGTTATTCTTCGGGAAGCTCGTCGTAATATGCGGACAAACCGCTTACCATGGCTTGTACGAGCAGCGGTGTCGCAGATTCGCTCATCAACGTCATGTACGCATTATTGGCCAAAAGCACAGCCCCGGCCAGTTCGCCCTCAGCAACTAAATCAGGGAGAAAGCGCTGTGATTGCTCAGCCAAGGCACGCCGAATACGTGCCGATATAATCACACCAATTGCGCTGATGATGTAATCCGTAAACGATTTATCGTTTTCGTCCTCGACAATTGGAGGTTCACCAATGCTATCAATCACATCGGCAACGAGCCATCCGTCAAGTGCTAACGCACGAAATCGGTCATGGCGAAAGAGTGCCAGACTTTGTTCGTGATATGCGTCCAGACTTGTCAGTGATTCTTGGACCTGATCACGCGACCGACGTGCTACTTCCATGGCATCACGGATTTTGTATGCTTCAGCTTCTGTAGGTGCGATTTCGAGCCACGTACCCACACACCGTGTGTACGCAGCATGCACATATGCAGTAGAACGACGAGCAGGACGAACAGGTGCTGACATGCGTTACCCTTTCACAATCGTATGCTGCAATAAGTGTACTCAACACTCTCATTTCTGGCAAATCTGATACTTCTATAGCACAACGATTTACTACAGCGCGAGAGAACCGGCTACAATAGAAGTACATTCATCACGCTGCGTATGTGAGGTACGCACGAAGGGAGTTTTATGTCAGCGTCACCGATTCGCGAGACACAAGTCTCTTGTCCAAATTGTCAATCCCCAATACGTGTGGGCATTGTGAGCTTCATCGATGCAGACATGTTCCCACAACTCAAAAACATCCTCATAGGCGGTCGTATCAACTCAGCCTCCTGTCAATCGTGTGGCACACCAGTCATGCTCGCTGCGCCGCTGGTGTATCACGACGCGAGCAAACAATTCTGCTTCGTTCATATACCACAACAGATACTGGCAAGCGCCCAGGCATCCGACATGGAACGGTACGTCGGGAGTATTACGAATGCGCTGATGCAACAACTCCCACCTGAGGCACCACGCGGCTATTTACTCAATCCAAAACGCTTTTTGACGATGCAAACGCTGGTCGAAGCCGTGCTCGAAGGCGACGGTGTCACCAAAGAGATGCTTGAGGCACAACGCAAACGTGTCGACATCATCAGTCAGCTCCTCGAAGGGATGATGCAAGGTGATGAAGCATTACTCAAGATACTCGAAGCAAATCATGCGGACATGGACGAAGAATTCACATCAACACTCAATGCGTTCGTAGAAGCAAGTCATGCGAGTGGTGACCCCGAAGGAATTCAGCAACTCTCTGCGCTCCAATCCAAAATCGCCCAATTTGTCGGCGGCGAGAATATTGCGCAGTACAACATTCTCATCGAAAAGCTGCTGGCCAACCCCGATGCCGACGCGCGCACACAGCTCATCAAAACACATCAAGAAATCATTGACTACACCTTCTTTGACTTGATCACCAATCGCGTCAACGCGGCCAATGAAGCGGGTGACACCGCATTAGCAGAGTCGATTAACACCATGCGAGAGCATGTTCTGGCGCTATACGAAGAAATCCAAGCCGGACTCGAAGCTGCCTACATTCGTGCGGGCGCACTGCTCGACAGCGTTTTTGGCGCAGACGATATGTCAATCGTTCTCCAGGAGCATCTCGATCAGCTCGACGAAGTTTGGGACATCCTCGTAGATGGGCAACGATCCATGGCCGAACGCGCCGGCGACCAGGCAAGTGCTGACCGTCTCGCGCAGATCATCGCACTCACCAAAACCATCAAAGAATCTGCGCTTACCCCTGAGGACCGCGTCGTGAATGCACTCATCGAGAGCGAGAATCCAACACGGTACATCCGCGAAAATATCGGCGATATCACTGGTGCAGTTATAAAGCGACTGAATGAACTCGCCGAACTCCACGAGAGCAAAGGCAAAACCGACGATGCAGACAAAGTGCGACGCATCGCGCGTGAAGCAGGTGCCATGCTCTTTTAAGTGACTACAGCAGGAACGCCGAAGTCACACGCTTCGGCGTTCCTATGCCTGGAGTATTTTACATGGCACATTACTAGATTAATCATCCGCAGCACGTAGCTGAATATCACGAATTACTCTGCTTCGTCAGTCGCATGGCAATCCAACAAACGCCATACGTCTATGCACTGCCCGGCGATCTCGATTGGTGGCGCCGTGCAATCACCGACGAACTCATGATGCGCCAAATCACCATTTGGCGAAAACACAATGTAATCATCGGATTTGGCTGGGAGAGTGACGATCAAGTAGACACAATCTACGATGACTGCGATCCACACATCTGGCCGACGATGGTGGCGCACTACGCAACACCCGCGTATCGCCATCTTACACTCTGGTCGTTGCGCCACCAGACGCAGCGCAATGCGACGCTCGCAGCACACGGATACCGGGCAGGTCATGCAGAATTGCGCATGCACGCAATGCGACCAAGTGACGCACCAATGCACCCGATACCGGATGGCTTCGCCATCAGGAGTATGGATGATGCGTTGATTGAGAGTCGCGTCGCCTGTCAACGAAATGCGTTTCAAAGTACTAAAATGACCCCTGAAATTTATCAACGCGTCCGCAAATTACCGAGCTACACCGCGGCCTGGGACCGCGTCATCGTCAACGATGAGAATTGTGTTGTTGCGTTTTGCACGATTTGGCTTGATTACCCATCTAGAATCGCCCTTTTTGAACCGGTTGGATGTCATCATGCGTACCACCGACGCGGGCTCTCGCGAGCGCTGATCTGTCAATCTTTGCACGATTTATCGGCTGCTGGGATGCACGAAGCACGGGTGTTGAGCGTCAGCGACCCACAGGCACCGGCAGTTCATCTGTATCGGCGCTGCGGCTTTCAGTTGGTTGATGAATTAGTGGCGTGGCGAGCGGAATAAAAAGCAAGTTCGTGGTACAATTCACAACAGTATATCAGTTCGGTGAGGAGCCATTGCATGAACTTGTGGCACGAATTAGATCCTGGGCCGAGTGTTCCTGAGGTCATCCACGTCGTTGTCGAAATCCCCAAAGGGTCACGCAACAAGTACGAGTTTCACAAGCGCACCGGCGCGTTTAAGCTCGACCGGGTACTCTATTCGGCTGTCCACTACCCAGGTGACTATGGCTTCACACCTCAGACGTTTTATGACGATGACGATCCACTCGATGTCCTTGTAATGACCAACTTGCCGACATTCACCGGTTGTATTGTGGAGGCACGCCCTATCGGGCTATTCCGCATGCTTGATCGCGGTGAAGCAGACGACAAGATATTGGCGGTCCTGCATTACGATCCGTTCTTTTCGGACTACACCGATTTCACTCAACTCCCGTCACACTACATCCGCGAAGTCGAGCACTTTTTCAAAGTCTATAAAGACCTCGAGGGTGGACGTGTTGAACCAATTGGATGGGACAATGCGGAGGTAGCCAAGCAACGCATCCACTACGCAGTCAACCGATACTGGGATATGCGTGCTGGTCGCGCCGGCAAAGCGTCGCATAGTTAGCGAGGTAGCCACTGACCAATCCATCCACAATTGACCGTGATCAACGCACGGCCTATTCTGCAGGTGGTATCGTCTACCGATTTACGCACTCGACTATCCAAGTTGCCATGATTGCCACGCACGGTGGCAAACGATGGGGATTACCCAAAGGACATATTCGACGTGGCGAAACAGCTGAAGCTGCTGCGTTACGCGAAATCGCTGAAGAAACCAATCTCCACGGTGCGGTTGAACAACACATCACCACCATCGAGTACTGGTTTCGTGTTGGCGGGTTGCATATTCACAAGTATGTAGATGTCTTTTTGGTGCGGTACCTACATGGCGACATCCGCCCTCAAGAGACGGAAGTCGATGATGCGCAGTGGGTTGACATTGACGATGCCATCGCGCGTGCTAGCTTTCAACGCGAGCGTGACGCACTGCAGTCTGCCAAACTCATCATTGGCAAGTAAACAACCCCGCCACGACGCATGTGTCGTAGCGGGGTTGTGGTGCGACTGCCGTTAATCGACCGAACTACCACCCGTCAAACTTGCACCGAGCAAGTCACGATTGAGGCGGCCGATGAAGTGCAAACCGATTTCCTTGGGACATGCAGCTGAACACTCACCAATATTTGTGCACCCACCAAAGCCCTCAGTGTCCATCTGCGCGACCATATTGAGGACACGCGTCTTGCGCTCAGGCTGACCCTGTGGCAATAGCCCCAAGTGACTCACTTTGGCGGCCGTGAACAACATGGCAGATGCATTCGGACACGCCGCCACACAGGCACCACAGCCAATGCACTGCGCCGCATCGAACGCCAAATCTGCGCTCTCCTTGGCAACTGGCGTGCTGTTGGCATCGGGGGCCGAACCTGTGCCAGCCGAAATAAAGCCGCCCGCACGAATGATGCGATCAAATGCACCACGATCAACGACCAAATCCTTGATAACTGGGAAGGCCTTTGCACGCCATGGCTCTACGGTGATTTCATCGCCGTCTTTGAAGGAGCGCATGTGTAGTTGGCAGGTTGTGGTTGCCTGTTGTCCGCCATGCGCATATCCATTGATAACGACGCCACATGAACCACAAATGCCTTCGCGACAATCGTGATCAAAGGCGATTGCCTCTTCACCACGGGCAATCAACTGTTGGTTCAATACATCGAGCATCTCAAGGAACGACATGTCAGGTGACACGTGGTCAACGTTGTACTTGACGATGGTGCCCTTGGTCTTGGCGTTCTTTTGGCGCCACACATTAACGGTGATTTTCATGCGTTACTACTCCCGTTATCCTATTTGTAGCTGCGCGTAGCAAGCTTGACATTCTCGAATTCGAGGTTTTCCTTGTGAAGGACCGCTTGGCTCGGATCGCCCATGTGCTCCCAGGCTGATACATAGCAGTACTCATCGTCGTTACGCAGGGCTTCGCCATCCGGTGTCTGACTCTCTTCACGGAAGTGGCCACCACACGATTCAGCGCGCTCAAGTGCATCTCGGCACATCAACTCACCCAACTCAATAAAGTCGGCCACACGACCGGCCTTCTCAAGCTCTTGGTTGAGTTCATTACCACTCCCAAGGACACGCACATCGTTCCAGAATTGTTCACGCAATTCAGGAATGAGCTTGAGCGCATGCGTGAGGCCTTCTTTGGTACGCGACATGCCACAATACTCCCACATGATGTTGCCCAACTCGCGGTGGAACGAGTCAACACTACGCGTACCATTGATGTCAAGTAATTTTTGTGTGCGTTGTGTCACCTCATTAAGTGCCTCTTGCACCGCTGGATGACTCTGATCGACCTTGTCGTAACCGCCAGTCGCTAGATAGTTACCAATCGTCGATGGCAACACGAAATATCCGTCGGCCAAGCCTTGCATCAAGGCACTGGCACCCAATCGGTTGGCACCATGATCGGAGAAGTTGGCCTCACCACCCACAAACAAGCCGGGAATCGTCGACATCAAGTTGTAGTCGACCCACAAACCACCCATCGTGTAGTGCACAGCCGGGTAGATGCGCATCGGCGACTTGTACGGATTCTCACCGGTGATGCGCTCGTACATGTCGAACAAATTGCCGTAACGGGCGCGGATGGCATTCTCGCCGAGGCGTTTGATAGCGTCACTGAAATCGAGGTACACGCCGAGACCACCAGGCCCAACGCCACGCCCTTCGTCACACACCTGTTTGGCCGCACGTGACGAAATATCGCGTGGTGCCAAATTGCCGTAGCTTGGGTAACGTCGCTCGAGGTAGTAATCGCGCTCATCCTCAGGAATCTGTTCGGGCGCACGATTGTCACCGGCCTGCTTGGGCACCCACACACGACCGTCATTGCGCAATGACTCTGACATGAGTGTCAACTTCGACTGATGATCACCACTCACCGGAATACATGTCGGGTGAATCTGGGTGTAGCACGGGTTCGCGAAGAATGCTCCGCGCTTGTGGGCGCGCCATGCGGCCGTCACGTTACACCCCTTGGCATTTGTTGAGAGATAAAAGACGTTGCTGTACCCACCAGTTGCCAGAATAACTGCATCGGCCACGTGTGATTCAATCTTGCCGGTCACCATGTCGCGTGTGATGATACCGCGTGCACGACCATCAATGACGATTACATCGAGCATCTCGGTGCGCTCGTTGAGCTTGACCGTACCCGCTGCAACCTGACGGCTGAGCGACTGATACGCGCCAATCAACAGCTGCTGACCGGTCTGACCGCGCGCATAAAACGTACGGGCCACCTGCGCACCTCCGAACGAACGGTTGTCGAGATAGCCACTGTACTCACGGGCAAATGGAACACCTTGCGCCACACATTGGTCAATGATGTTGACACTCAACTCGGCCAAACGGTAGACGTTGGCCTCGCGAGCGCGGAAGTCGCCACCCTTGATGGTGTCATAAAACAACCGATAGACGCTGTCGCCGTCGTTGCGGTAGTTCTTGGCCGCGTTGATGCCACCTTGGGCCGCAATACTGTGGGCACGACGGGCGCTGTCTTGGTAACAGAACGCCTGCACGTTGTACCCCATTTCGCCGAGTGTTGCAGCTGCAGCACCTCCAGCCAGACCCGTGCCCACCACAATGATGGTGTACTTGCGTCGGTTTGCCGGATTCACTAACTTCATCTCAAACTTATGCTTGGACCATTTTTGCTCGATGGGTCCTGCAGGAATATTGGCGTTCAAGCGTGCATCGGTATAGGTCACCGATGATCGTGAATCCACTTGTGGCTTTGTCTCAATTGTCATACCGTGTTCTCCACTGTCACTATTTGACGATGCCAAGTAGAACCGAAACCGGGACCATGGCGAATCCCAAAAACAACACGACGCCAGATAATAGGGCCACACCACGGAACAACTTGTCCGATCGTCGGTTGTTGAGACCCAAGGTCTGCAGTGCACTCCACACACCGTGATACAGATGTGTCCCGAGCGCTGCAACCGCCACAATATAAAAGACAGCCGTGAGCGGTTGTGCGGTAAATCCTATGACTACATTGTTGTAGGGATTTCCGTACTCGAAATCTGGATGCGCCGCACCGGTCGTAAAGTGCAGCAAGTGGTAGACCACAAAGAACAAGATGGCAAGACCACCGTAGCGCAACGTCATCGAGGCAAAACTTGCCTGCTTGGTTCGCTTCTTCTTGTACGCGACTGGTCGCCCTGACACATCAAGTCGCGTCAGCTGGATTGCCATGAGTACATGCATGACCAGTGACACGAGCAACACAATGCGGATGACCCACAAAATTGTCCCCTCAGGAACTGCTGGGTAGCCCACTTCACGCAAGAAGTGGGAGTACTTGTTGAACGCTTCAGCGCCTTCAAAGATTTTGAAGTTGCCAATCATGTGGACGATGACAAAGCCATACCAGATGATGCCAGATAAGGCCATGATGGCTTTTTTGCCGATCGTCGAGCGGTAGAGGGTTAACGCAGCCGCCATAGTTCATCCTTTTGTTGTTGTGCCCACACTTGTTGCGTGTTAGGCCTCCCTGTAAGCGTTGCGATTATACGTCAAGTTACCTCTTTTGTCTATTGACACACGGTGCAGAATCGATGATGCTATGTGGTATGACACAGATTCAACGCATCATCATCGGTATTGTGAGCCTCCTCCTCTGCGCAAGTGGGATAACGCAGATAATCATGCCGCGCATCGCTGTACCGCCCCGCCTCCCTCCGCCTTCAACCGTGAACTCGCAGTTTCTTAAGGCTGGCGTTCATACACGACTTGCCGGCGTTGGTGATGAGAAGTTTATCAGCAAACAACTCGACTTGGTCGCTCAGATGGGCTCACCGTGGATTGTGGAACTCTTTCCATGGGCCTACGCACAACCTCGATCTGCATACGGCTACGATTGGAAGGGGTTCGACCTCGTCGTCGCACACGCCAAACAGCGCGGCATTCGTGTGATAGCGCGCCTCGATTTTGTGCCGGCATGGGCACGACCTTCTACGAGCAGCGATCGTTTGCTTTTACCAGATGCATATGATGATTATGTCAATTATGTAGTCGCGTTCGTGACCCGCTATGCGCCGCAAGGCATCATGCACATCAGTATCTGGAACGAACCAAATCTGCGTTTTGAATGGGGCGGTCGTCCACCCGACCCAGAAGCGTACGCGGCACTCATGGCAACGCTTTATCCAGCCGTGAAAGCAGTCAACCCAGACGTCATCATCATTGCCGGCAATTTGTCGCCGGGACCGTCATTGGGTGATAATGCAGAAGTGCGTTTAAGTGACCGCGAATTCACTGAGCGCTATTTTGCGGCCGGCGGCTGGCAACATACCGACGCCTGGGGCGTACACGCCTATGGCGGACAGTTGCCACCCGATGCGCCACCAGATTGGGGGGCAGTGAATTTTCGCCGGGTCGAACTAGTGCGTGAACTTATTTCGCACTACGGGAAATTTCCGATTTATATTACCGAAAGCGGCTGGAACGACCATCAGCGCTGGCAACTTGCCATCACACCTGCCCAGCGCATCCGTTGGACGGCACAGGCATATCACATGGCGGAGGCGTGGCCGTGGCTCGAAAGCATGGTGATTTGGCAGTTTGGCCTCCCAGCACCGACGCGCACGTACCAAGATGGCTGGTTGATTGTAGCAGGCGACGGCACTCCGCGGGCGATTTTTTATGAACTACAGAACACACTAACAGCCCGGTAGAGGCACAGTTGCCTACACACTACCGGGCTACTGGGTGACCACTCAATCGCTTTATTCACGCGTCCAGAAGAACTCCGCTTCGTCATCAAAGTCGTCGTCCTCGTACTCCTCGATTTCGGGTTCGAGTTCAATGAGCTTTACGTCATCATCGAGCGGAATAGCTGTCACCGTACGCTTATCAATTGGATTGGGGCGCCGCTTCTTCGGCTTAGCACCCGTCTCGGGATCATGCTCCACACGACTACGGAAGACGATTTTTATCGGTGTTCCTTCATAGCCGAACTTTTCGCGTAAGCGATTTTCGAGGTAACGCGCATAGCCCCAGTGAATCATCTGGCTGTCGTTCGTAAAGAACAAGAATACCGGTGGGTCGATTTGGGGCTGCGTGGCAAAGTAAATG
This sequence comes from Chloroflexota bacterium, assembly GCA_016875555.1. Lineage (GTDB taxonomy): Bacteria > Chloroflexota > Chloroflexia > Chloroflexales > Roseiflexaceae > UBA965. Next base: position 14,469 of record VGPG01000015.1, read on the forward strand.
CGCAAGTGTGCGCCCACTTTGACCGACGTAGGTGGATGATCGTGAATTGCTTGGCGCAACAACATGTTGAGTTGCGACGTTGAGACGCGCTTGCGACGTTCCAAGGCAATCTGCATTGCACGCGGCAAGACCTGATCGACACGCTGGCCAGTTTTGGCCGATATGAAGATAATCGGTGCATACGGGATGAACTTAAACGCCTCACGCACGGCCCGGGTGTAGGCATAAAAGGTTTCATCGTCTTTGATGATTAAGTCCCACTTGTTGACCAGAATCATCACGCCCTTGAGGTCGTTGAGAATCATGCCAGCAATATGCGTATCTTGCGCCGTAATACCCTCTTCTGCGTCAATCAGAAGAATAGCCACATCACTACGCTCGATGGCGCGCATCGTGCGCAGCACGCTGTGCTTCTCAACGCCCGGTTCAACACGCCCTCGCCGACGCACACCCGCCGTATCAATCAACATGGCGGGTTGATCGTCAATATCAATCATGGTATCGATGGCGTCACGCGTGGTCCCAGGCACTGACGACACGACACTGCGTTCTGAGCCAACTAGGCGATTAAGGAGCGACGATTTGCCGACATTCGGCCGACCGACCAAGGCAATGCGTACGATATCGTCGTTTTCTTCCTCCATCACCGGCGGCAACAGTGCGGTGACCGCATCAAGCACATCACCGGTGCCAATGCCGTGATACGCACTCATCGGGATTGGATGGCCGAGGTTGAGTGCATAAAATTCTACTGCATCAAGATTTCGGGCAATACTATCGGCTTTGTTGGCAGCAAGCACGACAGGCTTATTTGCACGACGAAGCAAGACTGCTACTTCGTCATCTGCAGCCGTGATACCGGCTATGACATCAACCACGAAGATGAGCACATCGGCTTCGTCAAGAGCAACCTTGACCTGGGCACGTACTTGACGGGCGATTTCTTCTTGGGGGGTGCCTTCGGTCAAGTCATCGTGTTCGAAGAGCAACCCAGCCGTATCAACCACGGTAAACTGCTGGCCGTTCCACTCACAATCACCATACAGGCGATCGCGCGTTGTGCCCGGCAAATCTTCGATGATGGCTTTACGTTGGCCGATGAGGCGATTGAAAAAGGTCGACTTGCCGACATTCGGCCGACCGACCACCGCGACGATGGGTTTCATGCACGCACCTTTGCTTCTGCGCGTGTCAAAGCCTTGATGTAGCGTACCACCTCGTCTGGTTCACCCGCCATGACACACGTCACGCCACTCGCCTGAGAGATATCAGCGAGGGTCATATTGTCGATTGTCTTCTCACCCTTATGGTCGAACATGACGCGGGGCAACAACGCTCGCGACATCCCACACGCTTTGAGCACAGGCACAACATCTTGGCCCATCAATAAGCCTGACACCGTTACCGTCTCACCAAAAAATTGATTCACCACTGGGACCAATTTGACATGCAGTTGCGCCACCTGATTGAGGCGATCAACGATCCCCTGGAGCGTCGGGGCAATCAACGTTGCACAAAGTACGGCCAACTCGGTGGGTTGTGGCATTGCCAAGGGTAACTTTTTGCTGTGCTTCGTCCACTCATCCAAAAAGTCACGGGTCATGCCGACGCCGTTCGAGTACTGCGGCATCCCGTCATAGCGCTTGGCTGGCGGCATTTCACTACCATTCAACAAGTAGAACTCGTCAGATGGATAGACCAACGACGTGCCGTGTGCCGTGATGTAGTGCTTTTGGTAGACCTCAATGATGTCAACCACGCGTCCAGCCTCTTCGGCGTTGTAACAACGCATCGGCACATCGGTGGCAGCCCCTAGTCGTGAGCAGAAGCCGAGATCTTCGGCCTTAACGGCTTGATCCCACAACGGCTGGCGCTCCCAATTGGCATCAATCCAATCAGGTCCCTCATGGATTTCGATAGCCGTTCGTATGCTCTGCGGGCGCTTCCCTTCAAAGCGATATTTGGTCAATCCAACTGGCACCACCGCAATCGTACGCACAATCGGGTACATGGACGCTAATTCGCGAATACTCTGATGCAGAAGTGCACCATCATTGATATCGGGCATGGCGACAATTTGCGCATGCACCTGGATACCCATATCGCCGAGGCGTTTGATTTGAGCAATCACGTCAGGTACGTCGACTTTGCCGAGTAACACGGCACGAGCTGCACGATCGGTGGCGTGCACAGAGATGTATTGTGGCGAAAGTCGTTGCTCGTCAATGCGTTGCCAATCCTCTTCGTTGAGATTGGTGAAGGTGACAAAGTTGCCATACAAAAAGCCGAGGCGATAGTCGTCGTCTTTGAGGTACAACGTCTTGCGCAGGCCCTTGGGCATTTGGGTCAAGAAACAGAACGGGCACTTGTTATTGCAGGTACGCAATCGGTCAAAGAGTGGTTCGCTGAACTCGATGCCGAGGTCGTCGTCTTCGTCTTTCTCGATTTCGAAAAACAACGACTCTTCACCACGAAGCACTTCAAGTTCGACGGTTTCGTCAGCGATATAGAAGCGATAATCAATGGCGTCACGCAGACGTTTGCCGTTCACAGACACGACAATATCGCCGATTTCAAGACCAGCAGCTGCGCCAGTACCGTGCGCATCCAGCTCGGCTATTTCACCGCCGTTACCTGTTATTTTCTTTAAATCTGGCTGATATTCCATCGTTTACACGTTCTCTATGCTATACTACACCATAGTATTATACCATGCTACGACGGGCCACGGAGAGTTATCGACAGTGCGTGCGCTAGTCAATTTGATCGTGGCAACGCTGATGTTGCTGAATGCTCCACATGCAACAACCCCAGGTACGTCGTTTACCACCACAATCAGTGGCGTCGTTGCCCCGTATCTCCCGTTACCCACCCCATACATCCGCCCACAAGTGGCTCAATTAGTTCACGCACAGCGACAACATATCATTCAAGTCGCACACACATATAACCATCCGGCGTTGTCAGGGCTCAGCCACGAGGAATTTGCCAGCATCCTGATCATGATTCTATACACCGAACATCATGGATGGCTCGAAGATGTGGTACCCACAGTGCGCACATTCACGCCGCTCTACCAAGATCTACAAGCGTTGAGTAATCAGCATTTCGGCACAAACTTTAGCGTGTGGCCGGCCAATTTACGCCCATCGGTGATCGAAGAAATCCGTGCCGAACAGCGCATCACAACCGCGTTACCGTCGAACGCGTACGACATTCAATCATCAACATCAACTGACCTCGCAACCAATCCGACAACTGCAATCGAACTACTCGCGGCTAATATGGCACGCGGTGTTCAACGTGCACACAACGCTGGCATCCCGGTTACCACGGCAAGTATTTTGGCATGGCATAATGCCGGCATCGTAGAACCGCACAGCATCGCAACCAATCGCTCGGTACAACACTACATCAATCGTGCACTCATCTACCACGCACTCGCACAGCTTGATGCCCATGAAGGCGTCGCATGCCAACAATCAGTACCAAACGCAGCGTACTAACGACAACCTAACAAAAACGCGCACGGCACGGTGGGGTTCACCGTACCGTGCGCGTGTATTCAATGCACTATGTTGCCGAACCACGCTTCTTGTGACGTCGGTCTTGCCACACTTCGTACACAATCGGAATAACCGACAATAGCACGATTGCCAGTGCTACAAGTTCGAAGTTTTCTTTGACGAACGGGAGATTGCCGAAAAAATACCCGGCCCAGATGAAAATTGTCGTCCACAAAATCCCACCTGCTACATTGTAGGTAAGGAAGACTTTGTAATCCATGTTGGCGATACCGGCCACAAATGGTGCGTACGTGCGTACAATTGGCGCAAAGCGGGCTAAGACAATCATCTTGGCGCCGTGTTTCGCATAGAACTCATTGGTCTTCTCGATGTGCTCAGCCTTCACAAACGGCAAGTTCCAATCGAGGATGCGCATGCCCACACGTCGACCAATCGAATAATTGACAGAATCGCCGACGATGGCGGCAATCGTTAATATGCAGTACAAGAAGAGTGGATCGAGCCCGGCAGCAGGATCCGCCGCAATAGCTCCTGTGGCAAAGAGCAACGAATCACCAGGCAAAAACGGCGTGATGACGAGTCCAGTCTCACAGAAAATAATCAAGAACAAGATGACGTTTGTCCACACCCCATACTGCGAGGTTAGCTCCTTAAGAGATTCATCGATATGTAGGATGAAGGACAAAATCTCGCTTAAAAACTCCATCACACGCCCCTTCTATGACATGATTGTTACGAACGCCAATCCAATGAGAAATACCCTATACACTCTAGTAGGAAATTGGCATTTTCGCAACATTATTCAGGCGACTATCACGCTTTTTTCAGCGTGATAGTCTCCCACTCAGCGAAATCAATTCTCCCACGGGCGATAATCGTAGGTTTGATGGCGGAAGTATGTGTTGTACAACTCGGCGTAGTGACCACCATGTGCTAATAACGCCGCATGGTTACCCTCTTCGATGATATCACCGTTTTTGAGGACGAGGATGCGGTCAGCTGTGCGTACCGTCGACAAGCGGTGCGCAATCACGATGCTGGTACGACCCTGCATGACAATGTCGAGTCCATCTTGAATCTGCGCTTCGGTGAATGGGTCAATGCTTGCCGTCGCCTCATCAAGGAAGAAAATCGATGGATTACGCAAGAGTACACGCGCCAACGCCACCAACTGGCGCTGACCAAGTGACAAGCGACTACCACGCTCACCGACATCTGTCTTGAGACCATCGGGGAGATCGTTTATCCAATCGCCACGATCGAGAGATTGTGCTGCCTTCAACACATCATCATCACTTGCCTCGGGGCGCCCGTAACGAATGTTTTCCATCACCGTTCCCGAAAAGAGGAACGGCACCTGCGGCACCAAACCCGTGTGCATGCGGTACTCTGCGAGATCGAGTGCACGAATGTCTTGCCCGTCAATCAATATTTGGCCACCTTGAAACTCGTAGAAGCGCAACAAAATCTTGACCAGACTCGACTTGCCAGCGCCCGTATGACCAACAATGGCAATCTTCTCACCTGGTTTGATATGCAAGTTAAAATTGCGCAGAACCACGCTCTCTTCGTTGTAGGCAAAGCGCACATCCTTGAAGACGACTTCGCCGTGCATCTCGCTCACCGGCTTGTTGTCGGTCTGCACTACCTTTGCCTCGGCATCCATCAGTGCAAATACGCGCTCGCTTGCCGCCAAACCGAGCTGGAACTGACTCCAAAACGACGCAATGCTGGTCAATGGAAAGAAGAACAACCCGACGCTTTGTATGAACAAGTACCAATCACCAGGTGAAAGCTCAGCCGGATTCTCGATGGAGATTACACCACCGAAGTACACCAGCAACACGAGAGCCAAACCGGAGATGATGTTGAGTACCGGCCAGATTGATCCAAAAATGATGCTTTGGCGCAACTTGATGCCGTATTGCATCGTATTGGTTTCGAGAAATTCTTGGTAAATTTGCTCCTCGCGCCGGAAGCTCTTGGCAACACCGATACCACTCACCGTCTCCGAAACCGCACTGTTAACCAATGCACTCGCACGCTGTGACTGCTGCGTGGCGGCACGGGCAAAGCGCCGAAACATGAGTGCAGCGATGATGACTAACGGCGATACCGCTAATGTGATCCATGCCAACGTGGGGTTGACAAAGAACAGCGAAATCGTCACCACCAACACCAACATCACCTGACTCAGCAATTCGATGGTCAACGTGACCACTGACGAAAAGTCTTGTGTATCAGAAAGGACGCGACTCACCACTTTGCCGGAGGCGTACTGGTCATAAAACGACATATCGCGCGCCAACACTGCATCCATGGAATCTTCGCGCACCTTGAGCACCACGTCACCCACCGCAATCGCCGTGTAACGCTGGCGGATGTAGTTGACAACCCAGCCGAACAATCCAAGCGAAGTAATAATGCCAGCCCAAATCAAGACGGTCAATAAATCACCACCGTTGGTGGCGTCATCAATCCCCCGTGAAATCAGAACGGCCGAGATTGGTGCAAAACTTGAACCAAGTGCGGTCACGACTGCCACGAGGACCATGGTTTTTATGTGTGGACGGAAGTATGCGGCGATACGGCGTACGAGGACGCCGTCGCTATAATGACGATCGTATGCCTCTGCATCTAACCCATCGAGTACGAAACCCATTGTTGTATACTCCTACGCTGACTACTTGTGATCGTCGCGGGCAAAAATACGCCGATATGACTCGCTCGACTGCATGAGCTCTTTGTGGCTGCCTTGGGCCTCAATCCGGCCACGACGCACCACCACAATCCGGTCAGCCCAACGAATTTGCGCCAGACGATGGGTAATCAACAGCGTCGTACGCCCTTTGAGCACCTCACGCATGGCGCGTTGAATTTGATCTTCGGTCGCGCTATCAATGGCACTGGTTGAATCATCAAGAATCAGAATACGCGGATCAGTCAAAAACGCACGCGCAATTGCAAGACGCTGTCGTTGTCCACCCGAAAGAGTGACTCCTCGCTCACCAACCACCGTGTCATATCCATCAGGGAATGAAACGATGAAGTCGTGCGCTTGGGCTTGCTTGGCCGCCCACTCGATCCGTTCACGCGACACATCACCACGAGCACCGAACGCAATATTCTCGGCAATCGTTTTTGAAAAGAGAAAAATATCTTGCTCAATCATTGATATTTGCGATCGCAACGAATCAAGATTCCAGCGACGCACATCAACGCCATCTATAAAGACGCGCCCATTCGACGCATCATAGGTACGATTGACCAAACGCGTTAACGTGGTTTTGCCAGAGCCGGTCTGCCCGACAATGGCAATCGTCTCACCCGGGTTGGCGTGGAACGAAATGTCGGACAAGATGTTACTGTCACCACTGTATCCGAATGACACATTCTCAAAGACCAATTCACCGCGCACTTGATGTGACTCACCATCAGGATTTTCATCCATTTCAGTCTCGGTATTGATGATAGCCAAAATACGCCGGGCACCGGCTAAGCCAAATTGCACCAAGGCAAACATGAAGAGTGAAATAAATGTCGGGAATTGGAAGAGGCTAATCAACGACATAAACGCAACGACAGTCGCCGTATCGATTGTACCCATCGAGCGTAGCCACATGGCATAACCGAAGGCCAAGCCAATCAACAAACCGTAGAAGAGTGCCGGCAAATACCGAGCTTGAATCTCACCCTCTTGCACAAACAAATCGCGGTACCGCGCCGCAACCTTACGAAAGCGATCCGCCTCAAAACGCTCGCGTGCAGTCGCTTTGACGACTTCAATTCCTTGAATGGCCTCGGACAACGTGGCACTGACCTGACCATACTGCCCACGCAACATGCCAGCGACAGGTCCGAGTTGACCACTGTATCGCATCAAACCCCACACCAATGAAATGACAAATATGACTGGTAACGGCAACAGCGATGGACTAAGTGCGGCAATGGCAATCAACGGCGTAATCAGTTGTGTTGCTGCCTCGATAATCAAACTCAATCCTGGTGAAATCATCAGGTTCAACTGTGAGACGTCACCGGTGGCTGCCGCCATCAAATCGCCGACACGTTGCCGATTATGGAACGTCTGACTTTTGCCGAGCAGGCTGATGTACAATTCTTCGCGCGCATCACGCTCCATGCGCGATGCCAAAATCTCGCGCACCACCGTGTTGATCATGTCAACAACAGCAAAAAGTGCGCGAATGCCAATCAATCCAATTGATACGACGAGAAGTTGATCAAGTGGACCGCCTGACTCGATGACTTTGAACGCTTGCTGAATTTGAAAGGATGTATAGGTAAATGCGCTGATGGCGAAAATTGCCATCGCCGTAAACCCTATCGGCAACAGTGGGTAGCGCATCATATGCGAAAGAACCCATCGCACTGCCGACGTGCGATTGTAGGGATACTCGTTCCCCGTTCGGAATTCTCGTAACACGGTTACTCCTTAGTCCACCACTGAGAAATTCACACATACACATTCATACGCAGTTGCTGCGTAAGTGTATGTATACCGTGCGATTTACACACGAATGTGCATTGTAGCACATTTATTCTAAAAATTCGTCACGTCAACTAGCACTTTTGGCGTGTTTTGAGTGCTTGTGTGGCAAATCAACGCTTACTCCACCACAAACTATATGTAGGTGGCCACGCAATCTTCTTGTTGCGGTTATGAATCATTCACCAAACAAGACTTCACGCCTGCGAGATTCATCGCGTTCCCGACGCCACGAAGCAGGCAGTGATGATAGCATGAAACTCAACTGCTATAATAGTGTCGTCTCACCACAGCCCATAAGGACGGTCCCATGCCTGATTTTGAGATAAGCGATTTGTCACTGGCCGAAGCAGGTCGTAATCGCATCGACTGGAACGAAGGCGATATGCCGGTACTCCTCGGCATCCGCGAGCGATTCCGCAAAGAACGCCCACTCAAGGGCATGCGCCTCTCCGTCTGCCTGCATATAACTGCAAAAACAGCTGCCCTCGTGCGCACCCTCTCCGCAGGTGGTGCCGAGGTGTTGCTCGTAGCCTCAAATCCGCTCTCTACTCAAGATGATGTTGCCGCGTCGCTGGTGGTCAATGACGAAATTCCCGTTTTCGGGATGCGCGGCGAATCGCTCGACACCTTCCGCAAGCATGTCAATATCGCCCTCGACGCCAAACCACACCTGTTATGCGATGACGGTGCTGATTTAACCAGTGCGCTTCTCCAACGAGGTATCAACACGGGCCACATGCCCGTAGGCGCATCAGAGGAGACGACCGCCGGCGTTAAGCGCTTTAAAGCGATGGAGAAGCAGGGTGTGTTGCCGTTCCCCGTGATTGCCGTCAACGAAAGTCGTACCAAGCACATGTTCGATAACCGCTACGGCACCGGCCAAAGCGCCATCGACGGTATTATCCGCGCTACCAACCTGCTCCTGGCCGGCCGCACCGTCGTCGTCGCCGGTTACGGCTGGTGTGGTCGCGGTGTCGCCTCACGCGCAGCCGGACTTGGCTCACGCGTTATCGTCACCGAGGTCGATCCCGTCAAAGCACTCGAGGCCGCCATGGACGGCTACCGCGTCATGCCGATGAGTCAGGCGGTGACTGAAGCCGACATCATCGTCGCTGTCACCGGCAATCGCACCGTCGTCGGTACTGAGCATTTTGCCACCCTCAAAGACGGCTGCGTCCTCGCCAATGCCGGGCACTTCAATGTTGAGGTTGATGTGGCCGCCCTTGAGCAACTCGCTGTCAGCAAAAGCCAGCCGCGCACACATGTCACAGCCTACCACATGGCCGATGGGCGCAAGTTTAATCTCGTGGGTGAAGGGCGCTTGGTCAATCTCGTGGCCGGCGAAGGGCATCCACCGGCGGTGATGGACATGTCGTTCGCC
>VGPG01000016.1 GCA_016875555.1 Chloroflexota bacterium
TTGTGGTGATGGCCGTCGCATACTATGCACTCAGTAGTAATCGTGTCATGCTTGGCACGATTGTCATGCTGTTTACCGTGCTCCCATTCGGTACCCTGCCATTCAGGGCCATCGTCACGCCATCGCTGTTATCACTAGCCATCATCGCCTTGTTGGGCATGCGTATCCTACACGTACTTACCACGCCCGATTATCGTCTCAACTTGACCGGGTTTGCACCTGCGGTATTAGGATTTTTGGGATTCACGCTTTTTGCGCTCTTTCTTGGTGCACGAGGCTTGCCTGATGCAACAACGTTGCATAACTATGCCAAGTTTGTCTTGGGCATCTTGTTGATGTTTGCTGTGCTTGACATCATCAAAGACGACGACGATTTGCAGTGGGCGTTACGGCTCTTGTTGATTGGCGGCAGCGTCTCGGCTGCAATTGGCATGATTCTCTACATCATTCCCGATGCACTAGCCGAGCGATTTCTCGTACTCTTTGGGCGCATCGGTTACCCGACAAGCGGGCGTGTATTGCGCTATGTTGAGGATGACCCTGATGGGCTCATGCGCGCCATTGGTTTATCAGTAGACCCCAACAGTTACGGCGGAATGTTAGGGTTAATTGGTGCCATCGCAGCGACGCAAACCATCGTAGCACAACCCATTTTTCGTCGACGCATCATGGTTTTCATGACGGGACTCATCGTCACCGTGGTCTTTCTGACATTCTCACGGGCGGCACTTGGCGGGTTAATCATCGCTGCAATATATGTGGCCACAGTGCGGTATCGTCGGTTATGGTGGTTAATCATCGGTGGGGGTGTGGTGGCCACAATCTTGCTCGTCTTCTTGGGGATTGGCGAACAATTTATCAATCGCATTGTGCAGGGTGTGCAATTCCAAGATCAAGCAAATCAAATGCGTTTGGCAGAGTTCAACAACGCCTTCGCGGTCATCCAAGCATATCCATTTTTTGGCATTGGTTTTGGGCGCGCCCCTGACATTGATTTGGTGGCCGGCGTATCAAGCATTTATTTGGCGATTGCCCAGCGCATTGGCATCATCGGGTTGCTCTTATTCTTGGTATTAATGGGCAGTCTGTTTGCCCGTAGTTGGAGCAGTCTGAATCGCGCCATCCAGCAACATGACGAAATGTACGCCAGCTGGTTAATTGGGCTCCAAGCCGGGCTTGTTGCCGCACTCGCCGTAGGAGTACTCGACCATTACTTTTTCAACATTGAGTTCAGTCACATGACTGCCCTTTTGTGGTGTACTGTCGGACTTAAATTAGCCATTGCCCGGAGTATTGATCAAAAGCAAGTTGACACGCCATGAAGCCATGTATTATTGGTATCGCTGGTGGCAGTGGTGCAGGCAAGACGACCATTGTCTCGCAGCTAATCGCACGCATCGGAACAGCGAGTGCGGTATGGCTACCGTATGATGCCTACTATCGCGATCTCGGTCATCTCTCGCTCACCGCACGACAACAGTACAACTTCGACCACCCAGATGCATTTGATACCGCACTCTACACGACACACATTCAACGTCTATGTGACGGGCATTCGATTACCATTCCCAACTACGATTTTGTCAGTTATACGCGAGTTTCGGGAGGGAGCGAAGTTCAACCGCGTCCGATTATCATACTCGATGGCATCCTGTTGTTTGTTCCGGCCGAGTTGCGTGCACTCATCAACATTCGCGTGTTCATCGACACAGCCGACGACATTCGTCTGCTCCGACGCATGCAACGCGATACCAGTGAGCGTGGCCGGAGTATCACATCAGTACAACACCAATACCTGCACACGGTTCGCCCAATGCACCACGCCTTTGTTGCACCATCGCGCCAATATGCCCATATCATTGTGCCAGGAGATGATGCAATCGATGTCGCGACTACGATACTACAACATCATTTGCAACACCACCTGTTGCACTCATCGTAGACGGGTATTGTACAGTAGAAACTTGGCAACCATATGAAACCAACCATCTATTCATTGCCGCCACGCCTCATCTATACGCCATATATTGCACACCTGCACGAAGCTCTAGCAGAACGCTACGACATTCATGACGGATCGTTGTGGCATGCCGTATGGTGTATGTTCCGTCGTCCACAGTTGGCGATCTTTCACATCCATTTATTTGACGAAATCATCCAACGACCACAGTGGTTCTGGGCTTGGATACGAATGCTACTCTTTGTGGCACTCTTAATGATGCTCCGCTGGCGCGGTGTGCACCTCTTGTGGACTGTCCACAACGTGCGCCCACATACCTGCTGGCACGACGATATTGCGCACAAAAGCGTTCAACACGTCATCAATCAATGTCATGCATTGACCTGTCATCACGAGGTAACACGACAACACATCCTGACACACTATCGTGTCACCATCCCAACGAGTGTTGTGCCACACGGCCATACGCCACACCCATTTGGCCCCCTGATGTCACGACATCAGGCACGATTACATCTCGGCTTGGATCAAGAGATGCCGCTATTCCTCTGTTTGGGCATGATTCGACCGTACAAGGGCATTGATACGCTGATTGAGGCGATGCATGCCCTCCCCCAAGCGCACGCCATCATCGCCGGCATGCCGAGTGACAAACACTATCTCTCACGGATTCACCACCAAACTGCACGCCTTGCAAATATCACGGTGAAACCGTACTACCTGCCCGACCATGAGGCGGCCATCTACCTATCTGCCTGCGACGGATTAGTCTTACCGTATCGCGCCATTACCACATCAGGCATGCTCGTGCATGCACAGGCGGCCGGAGTGGTCTGTGTTGTACCAGATTTGCCCGCTCTTGCCGAACAGGTACACGATGGCGTAAACGGCTTTGTCTATGCAGCTGGATCGGTTGACGATCTCGTGAACACCCTAAAGCGTCTCATCGCACATCCACAACGTGATACAATCGGGTTACGTGCCCAATCTCAGTTACAGTCTCATACGTGGGATCACGTTGCAAAACAGATGCACCTCGTGTATGCACGTTTTTTTGATGTTGCTGCACACTAATGAGGAACTATCATGCCCAATCGTCCAGATATTATCTATTTGCTGAGCCACGACGTCAGTATTGACACCCTCGAATATGTGGTACAACTCATCGCCCATGTACAAACCCTGCCATACCATATCACCATCGTGAATCAGTCAGCACACATGTACCCCCAATTAACAACGATTCGTCAATCAGCATCTGTTGATATTGTTGCGCTGCATATCCCAGATGATGCGTCATTCTTATTGCGCCTACGCGTCTTAATTGCATTTCTCCGTGAGCGGCAACCGGCACTAGTTCACTGCTTAGCAACATCACCGGACACCGATACCGAAAGTATCATTGCCATGTGGTTGGCCCAAGTACCATGGCGTGTGGTCACCTTTGCGAATATCCCCGCATCGTTGACGAGTGATGGTATCCGCCCACTCTACAACACGCTCATGAAGCGATTGTTACGCACCATTAGCACCATCATCGTCTATACCAATCGTGCCAAACAACAGCTCCAGCAACATTTTGCCATCACCATGACCCCTATTCACGTCATTCCAATTGGCATCGATAGCCAACGCTATGCACTCCATACGACACAACAGGTGTCACGAAGTGCAGTTGGACTCCCCGAAGTCGGTCGAATTATTGGCAGTGTTGGGCCGTTCATCACCAGCAAAGGCTATGCCACGTTGATTCATAGTATGGAACATGTCTGGCAACAGCATCCCGACTGCCACTTGGTCTTGGTAGGGCACGGTGAAGACTATGCATACCTCGTGCAACTCGCCCAAAAGAGCGCTCAGCCCGATCACATTCACTTGATTCTTCGCGAGATGCATCAAGACACAACCGATATATTGCCATTGATTGACGTCTACGTGCAACCGTCGTTTGCTGAGGCTATGTCGTTTAACTTGCTGATTGCCATGTCCATGGAACGACCAATTGTGGCCACCACTATTACGAATATTCAAGAAATCATCGACTCAAATGCAAGTGGCCTGCTTGTACGACCAGGCGATCCCAATTCACTCGCAACCGCCATCAACCGGATGCTCAACGATCCCAGCATTCGCATAACAACGGCACTCAATGCACGGTCACGGGTCTCACAACGCTTTCTACTTGAGACTTGGCAATATGCCACAGCTGCGTGTTATCACTTTGTGTGATCCAATCGCGCTGATCACGGAGTATCGACGATGACCCGGATTGCAGCCATTATTCCGTCATTGCATGGAACGCATCTTGCCGCATTGGAGACCGCACTACGCTCACAAACCAGACCACCTGATGCCATCATCGTGATACGTGGCGTATCTCCGAATGGACGCGCCCGCAATCTCGGCGTGGCACAAACTGACGCTGAGTGGTTGCTCTTCTTTGATGATGATGCCATGCCTGGTCATCCCGATTTGATTGAACAGCTCCTCGCCAGCGCAACCAAGCCCGGTATTGGCGCAGTCGGAAGTGCACGCGTGCTACCACTTGATGCACCGCCATTTCAACACCACGTCGCCGCACAAGTTGCCCGCATCATACACCCAGTGGTGCCCCATGATACGATAACGAATCCCGATTCACCACATTTTTATTGCACCATCACCACAACGTGCCTGCTCATCCATCGCTCGTGGTTCACACGCGCCGGTGGGTTCAACGACACATTAATTCGCGGGGTTGACACTGAATTTTTGGTGCGACTCCGTCGTTTACATACCCCCGAACAGCCGGTCAATATAGTCCAAGCCGGTCAGACATGGGTGTATCACCCCGCACCCGACACCCTCGGTCATTTATGGCAAAAGCACCTGAATTACGGCATGGGACACGCGCAAGAAGTGCGGCTTGACCGCCACCGTGCCCGTGGCGGTAACTGGTTTTCGACGCCAATTCATGCTGCGGTTTGGCTACTCTGGCGGACCATCATCATCCCGTTTCATTGTGTGCTACCGTATTCATACGCAGATCCACGCTGGCAATTACGCTGGGCTCCACTCAAAGCCATCGCCTCGTATGCGAGTGCACTCGGGTATGTGTATGGATGGTACACACATGAAAAACGCTAGCATTCATCTATGTGTTGATGGACGATACGCCATCAATCACTATCCGGGTATCGGTCGCATAACCGCAATGCTGTGTCATGAGTGGGCCACACATCCACAGATTCGTCGGCTAGACATCATAGTAAATTCGCAATCAGCGAACGATGTCTTTCATCTGCCAACACACAGCGCATACGCACACGTACACATTCACCCACTTCATGCACGGCCATTTGGTCTGATGGAGTGGTGGCAGATGCGGGGCATCATGCGCCACCTTGCACCTGATTGGATATATGCACCATATCTCCTGATGCCGCCTCGGAGTAGAGATGCCAAGCGCCTCTTGACGGTGCACGATGCAATTCCGCTCGAACTACCCGGCATCTCCCGATTGCGCCGAGCAATACTCAGGCAATTTGTGCGAAGCAGCATGGCCCGTGCCGACGTGGTAACCACCGTATCGGCATATGCAGCAGCACAAATACGTCATCACTACGCATATCAAGGGGTACTGAACATCATTCCGAACGGCGTATCGGACGTCTTTTTTCACCAACCAGTTGCACATTCATTGCCGGCACTTGGCATTACCAAACCCTATGTGCTGTGTGTGAGTTCGAATCAACCGCACAAAAATATCGCCGGTCTATTACACGCATGGGCGACGGCGTATCGACTGGGGTACATACCACGTGAGAGTCAGCTCGTCATCGCTGGGCATGTGCATCATCATCGTGCGCTGCCGTGGTTCGATGCATCCTACGCTGATCTGCCAATCATTCACCTGGCAAATCCCGATGACGTCGTACTCAATCAGCTCTATCACCATGCTCATCTCTTTGTCTTCCCATCATTGGCTGAAGGGTTTGGCTTACCGATTGTCGAAGCGATGGCCGCAGGCAACGTGGTCCTTTGTCACGATTACCCAGCATTACGGCAGTTACATGGTGACCACGCGCAGTACACCGATATGCGACACGCAACACACGTAGCGTTAGACATCGGTCGCTTATGGCACGATCAGCATACGCGCGCACGTCTCATGCAGATGGCACGTACACACGCGCGCACATTTCGTTGGGCAGCCGTTGCATCAGCATATATCCAGTACATGCAAACTGCGCATACATCGGCCTAAACCGACATATGCGCAGTCGTTCACTCGAACAATCTGTTGACAATATGATTAGTTGGTCACGCGAATCGGCGCCTCGGCGACAGGCGCAATCGTCTCTGGTGAGATGTAGCGCACCCCTTCGCTGGGCGTCAACCCAGGCGTCCATAAATTCGGCTGGGGTGGTGGCATCTCGATGACGGGTTTGCCATCTGCCATATCCTGCGGATTCAGGACGAAGATGTTGGGCCACGGTTTAAATTGCGTCAAGAAGACATCTTGTGGGCGTACCGTTCCATCCGGATTGGTGATTGTACGACGAATCTCAATGGAGAGGCCATCGCGGGCACGGTCACTGTGCTTCACGGTTCCTGCCGGTTGCTCTTCATCAGCCACATACACGGGATCCGTGGGGGCTGGTGCGCGATCATAGATGAAATGCGTCAATTCAACTTTGCGGTTGGTGGGCGTACCGTAGAACTTAATCGAAGCCACGCCAGTTTTGACGTTTGCTTCAGCCTGGATGAGAATCCAGTTACCAGTATCATTGACGAATTTGAGATCGGGCCCACCAGTAAAGATGGTCGAGTCCATACCAGTCGGGCCGTATTTGTCATACCAACTGATATAGAACGAATGGCCCCAGCGCTCAGTGATTGGCAATCCGGCCCAGAATGCGGCACGGAACAGTGTGGTTGAATCTTGGCAAATACCGCCACCGAACTCCAACTGTGTCCGATTGGCGATAATCGCATATCCCTCTACGAAGCCATTAGCGGCATCTATTTCGCCGATAGCGTTATTAAACGAAAACTCTTCGCCGGGTGCAATCAGAATGCCATCGAGCTGCTTAAGTCCGGCCTCGATGTTCGTGACACGATACGGAGCTGATCCAGTAAAGTCACTCTTACCCTCAGACACTATGGCGACCAAGCCAAGAGTATTCACATTTGCTTGGTTGATGGGCACAGGCACATGGCGTGGAATCAGCGTGACCATGCGATTTGACTGGTTCACGCTCGCAATAACCAAATCACGGCCCTCATACGGATTCACGCGCCAACCCGGTTTGCCCGGATCGGTAACGACGATGTTCCCGTTGTTCCACTTCAAACGCGGATTAACATGCATTGTGGCAGTTTCGTCTGCAATGGCCGCAATCCGTCGCTCCAGCAAATACGGATTAAATGACAGTTCAAAACGGTCTGTCGCACCCTCTGTGGTGACTTGCGCCACATCAATCATGCGTGCCAGTTCTTCACTGCCCCACATGTATTCCTTGGTGCCAACCTTCAGGACAACTGGCTGGCCAATCAACTGATAAAATCGCGCCTGCGCATCCTTGATGGCTTGATCAGTGATTCGCGGAACTAACGACTTGGTGGCCACGGTCACCGGTTGCTTGGCAACCAGCGTCGGCAATGCCTCGCGAATGCGAGCTACCGTCTCGTCGACCAACAACATGCGGCCGTTTTGTCCTGGCATGACCCATAGTGACGTGCCGGTCGTCTGGAGGCGAGGATCTACAGCGGGCGTATCAATCACACTCGCAAGGCGAGCAACACTCGCTTGTGCTTTGCGTTCGTCAATGACAATCGAGGCAGGGATTTCAGTGCCTTGTTGCAACACGGATTGAATGGTTTGGATGTTCAACACCATGTCACGCGTACGGCCAATTCGATAGGCTTGTTGCAAACTTGCATCAAAGTTAATCGTCAATCCGAGCTCTTCACCGGTAACACCCCAACTACGATCTTCAAATGTCAAAATGATGGGTGTTTCATAGAAGGTTTGAAAATGGTCTTCGAGCGCCTGTTTCGCTTCACTCAGCGATAATCCACCCACATTGACCCCAAGTACAGTGACATTCGGATAAATGCGAGATTGATATCGTCGCTCAATCGACAAAAACCACACCGCACTGGCCGCAATCAAAATCAAGACAACAAGTACGCTATTCATCATGATTTGCGCACGACGACGAATACGTCGACGTTGCTCTGTGACGCTCCGTCGCGGTGGTCGTTGTTTGTATTGTGTTGAAGCCATATCGCTAGAGCGGTCGGTAGCCATGATATGCTCTCTTTAATGAGTCCACGATGACCAATACAGTACCATAATCCACGTACATTTATACCATATTTGTGACGTATGTGTGGCTTGTACGCAACTTACAAAATACTGATACGTAACTGCATCACGAATTTGAATTTGATTTGCGATTTTTGCGACGAATACGATAGCGCCATTGAAATGGATTACGCGATTGTTGTCGTAAATGCTCGATAATTGACACGCTAAACAAACGCATACGTCGGCGGCTTTCATCCACATGATCGCGTTGACGCATCCAGCGTGGCAAATCCATCAGTGTTGTCGAACGACGCTGCCGTGACATCGTCGGGGGTGTCGTATGTAATTGCTCAATGATAATATTCGCAATACGTTGCGCACCGTCACGTGGTACTGCATCTTGCAAACGCGCCACGGTGGCTGCATGATGCTCCGGATCCATCAAGTCACCCACTGATTGCACGATGTCGCGAATATGTCGTGAGTGTGCGCCCAACCCACGGTCCAATACAAAGGTGATATTCCCTCGTTCTTGTAAACCGACGGCTTCGGTAATTACCACGGGCCGCCGCATGACCAATGCCTCCATCAACGTCCCAGGTCCAGCCTTGGTAACCACCACATCACTCGCCGCCATCAACTGCTCCATGTTGTCAACAAAGCCGTAAATGCGGACGTGTTCGGGGAGATTGAGACGTTGGAGTTCATTGCGCAACGCAGCATTGCGACCAGTAACCACCAACAACTGCATCGCCGGGTAGGCTTGGTGCAACGAAATCACCAACTCGCGGAGTCGGCCTGACCCCACCCCTCCGGCGGTCAACAACACCGTGAAGCGCTCACGATCAATGTGCAATACATGACGCGCCATATCCGTTGTAAAGGTACAGGCGGTGAATTTGGGATGCACCGGAAAACCGGCATACACGACTTTCTCAACTGGCATCCCTTGATCGATGAGGACCTGCGCACCTTCGTGTGTAGGCGCAATACATACATCGGCATCAGGATCGCCCCACGACGTGTGCAGACTCACCAAATCGGTGACCACCGTCATAAATCGAAAGGGCATGGTATACGTGGCACGAGCATGACCGATGAATCGATTGGCAATCGGATGCACCGACACAACCAAATCAGGTTTGAATTCATCAAGTGTGCGCTTGATGTTCCGCTGCGCTGTCAAATAGGCTATTTGGGCGATAGTATCAACACGACGTCGCCCATTGGTCAACTGAAAGAAAAGATTGAACAACGGCAACCAGCGCGTTGAGAGATGATCATATAACTTGGGAGCGTTGCGTAACAGCGGTAAACCGGTGGCCGTGATGAGATCAATCGTGTCGTAGTCTATGTCACGACCCTGTGGGTGTTGTAACAATGCGGCATGCAGTGCCTGTGCTCCTGAACGATGACCACCGCCGGTATCTGAGATGGCAAATAAGATGCGTTTGCGCCGGCTCATACGGTAACACTCCTGCTGTATCACGGGTGCAATATGCAAATCCGAATACTAGACACACCAGTCGAGTAATCTGCGTTGTCTCCATACTACCATACCTTCATGATATTCCTGTTAAGAACACCGTATTCTCAATCATGTATAATCGTCTCGGTCATTGTTTTGTTTTTTACTACACGATATAATAATACAGAGCGTTATCCACCAAAGGAACGACATGCCACCACTCCCACAGGTGCTTGACACATGGCAGCAGATACAACGGCAACGTCGACGACCGTTATCACCTGCAACCGTGGCCTCATATAGCGATGCATGGAGCTCATTTGTCACCTGGGCCACCGCGCAACACCGCATACATACAGAAGACATCGAAGCCCACGATGTGGCCCAATGGATTAACTCGCTGACCCATCTCGCCGATGGGTCAGTACAGACATACAGTCATGGCGTGTTGGCTATTTTGCGCCATCTCGCAGATCGCAAACACCTCACATGTGATTTGTCGTTAATCGAAATGTACGTGAGTGACGCATTGCCGCGCGTCAGCCCCGGTCGCGCTCCAGATGTTGCTGATTTACGCCAACTCGTGACCTTTTATGACGCCGAGCTACCCGCAGGTCAGCTTCACAGCAAAGCAGAACGCGAACGCCTCAGTGGCCTGCGGAACGCCGCATTACTCCACTTGCTGTTCTCCACTGCATGTCGTATTTCTGAAGTTCTTGCACTTGATACGCACGATTTGCGCGGTGACCACGGCCTGATTGCGAATCGGGTATCAGTCATCGGCAAAGGAAACAAACGGCGCACCGTGTTTATTCGCCCTCATGCACGAACTGCCATTGAGCGGTATCTGTTGGCACGCCGCGCCTCCTTTGCCCATGCCAGCGCATTGTTCATCTCACACGGTCCGCGTGCAGCAGGGCATCGACTCAACCGCATTGCCGCCTGGGACATCGTCACGCACGCCGCGTTAACGCTGGCTGATACCGTCGAGCAACGTGGTCGACTGCGTGAAGCTCGCCTGTTACGGACAACCACACCCCATACATTTCGCCATTTTGTGGCGATGTGGCTCCTCAACGAAGGTGTCCAACTCTCAGAGGTGTCAGCCATTCTCGGTCACGCCAATACGCGCATCACCGAGCAGTACTATGCGCGACACACCGATGATCGGCTCGGTGAACTCTACGACCAATTTGCGGCAGACCCTCTCGGGAACAACGAACGCTAGTCGACCGTCTATCATGTGGAATTCGTGTTCATAGCCAGTGGAGATCGTTTGGTTATGTGGCGTAATGCTCCCATGTATGTCGTTGTGCTGCTGCTACTCGTATCATTGTTCCCTCATCCTCTATGGTCACAATCTACTGAACTATGCTTTGCAGAAACACGTCACTGTATCAGTGGGCCAATCAAAACCTATTGGCAAACACATGGCGGACTCGCCGTCTTTGGCTACCCAATTACTCCTCAACGCTTCGAAATCGTGGAAGGGCGCCGACTTTCGGTGCAATGGTTTGAACGTGATCGGCTCGAAATTCAACTCGATGGCAGTATCACTGCAGGTAGGCTCGGTGCGCGATTCCTTGAAATCACCAACCAACCATGGCAGTTCGGCAACGGCTCAATTCCACCCGCAGATGACACAAGTCAGGGGAACGACGATTGTCGCATCTTTCCCGAAACCGGCTATGCGCTGTGTGGCACCTTTCGCACGTACTGGCAGCAAAACGGCGCACTCGAACGATTCGGGTACCCGATTAGCAACGAATCGGTCGCCTACATCGAAGGGCGTTGGTTGTGGGTACAGTACTTTGAACGACGACGCATGGAGTATCATCCAGAACTAAAAGGCACCCCTTACGAAATTTTACTGGGGTTACTCGGCACCAGCGTGTATGACCAGCAAACCGCGTGTATCCGCTCCTTACACCCCGCCATGGCACAGGCGTACCAGCAACTTACCCTACGCACAAGTGCGGGATGTCCGACTCTACTCCCTGCAACTGATGTCGCCGCCTCACGCCAACTCTTTGAATATGGACACATGCTGTGGTTTGATCATGGACCGTATCAACGCTGGAGTATTGGTCCACGCATTTTTGCTGTCCGTGTTGTGCCCGTATTGTCGTTTTATGTCTTTGATGACACATGGACCCAAAACTCCGCGCCAACAGTTGCTCCTCCACCCCAACGATATGCACCGTGGCGTGGGTTCGGTCTGGTATGGCAACAACACCCCGCTCTCATGGCACATCTCGGCTGGGCCACCGAACCCACGGCCACTCCCTTCCGCATCAACTACCAACTCTTTGATGGCGGCGTGCTCATGGTTCACATCCCCGAATATGCCGTTGTCTACGCATTTGGCGATGCCACTGACCCCACAGATATGCAAATTATCGGTGTATCACCGTAAGCGGATTTCACCGAAAAAAACACCACCAGGCAGCATCATTGCACCACAACGTCCTCATCATCCTATCATCATCACACCATCAGCTTGCTCGGTTCGCTATTGAACAACCTGATAAAATCATGCTATACTCCGAGTTGACAGATTCGGAGGGTGTGCTCCGTGTCGCAGTTTTTTCGCATAATAGTGCGATATATCACTTTTTGATAATCGTTTATAATAGTCATCCACACTTCAACGGGTTGATTATGGTGTGGAGGTAGGCCTTATACCATACCACATAAGGTACTCCAGGAGTCTTGTGAATGATCCAACAATCGCCACGTATCCCACCTTCAAATAGCGAGCCGTTCGACCTGCTCAATCGTGTTCAACGCAATCGACGTAGTTATGACCGCAACGATTCTAAATCACGAATGACCGATCGAATTCCCACGCTGAACACCTTGTTACAACAACCCGCATCGGTTGTGCGTTTGTTTACCCACCGCGCAATCATGCACGTCCTTGTCATCAGTCTGATTCCCTTTGCCATGATGGTGTCGAGCACGGACGTCGTACAACCATCTGCCGAATTTACGACTGAACCGGTCATCACGGTCAGCGCCGATGACTTTACCGTAAACGTTGCACCCATCACCGAAGAATCCGTGGCCACCGAGGGTGACGCACCACTCGTGGACAGCGAAGATTTGCCCGTGCCCATTTCATTGGTGTCGCGCAATCAAACGTTGTCCCCAGTCGTGGTGCCAGTAACCGTGATGGTTGACAAGGCGTATATGCGCAACGGGCCTGGCACAAATTACGATCCCATTACACGTGCAGACGCCGGGATGGAGCTCCAAGTCATCGGCAAATATGGTGACTGGTATCAGGTGCGCGAGCGCGTTGATACGCCGGTATATTGGATGGCCGGCGAGTTGTTAAATATGCCCGTTGAATCGGCCAATTTGGTCTTTGATATCATCGAAAGCAACGTACCCGCACTCCCACCACCGCGCACAGGCACAGTCAAAGAGTCAGGGCTCACGCTCCGCGATGGCCCAGGCACAAACTATGTCGCCATTACCACGTTGACCGGCAACCAGAGTGTTGAGTTGCTTGAACGCTACCAGAGCTGGTACCACGTTGCCATTGACCGCGCTACCGAGGGGTGGGTACGTGCAGACTTTTTGGATGTGAGCAGCGACGTAGAAAAGCGCGTTATCACGGCTGATACTATTCCGGACCCGTCACCGGAGTTGGTGGGCACGATTGCTGGCGATCAAGTGAACTTGCGCCTCGGCCCTGACTCGCGTCATGCGCGCATTGACATGGTCAATCAGGGCACGAAGTTCACGTTGATTGGCAAATACAAGGACTGGGTACAGGTATCACACAACAACAAAAAAGTATGGGTATTCAAGGAGTTGCTTAGTGTTTCGGCGCACGTCCTGCGACGCGTACCAAATACCACGGATTTCCCTGCACTACCAATTGCCCCAGTGCGCAACGCGAATAAATTTGCCAATGTGTCAACCAGCAGTGATGTGGCGAATATTGCCTTACAGTTTGTCGGCTATCGTTATGTGTGGGGTGGTACAACACCCAAAACTGGATTTGACTGTAGTGGGTTGATGCAATACGCATTTAAGCAGGTGGGCGTAACTATTCCGCGCTTAGCTGCGTCTCAGTTCAGTGCAAGCAACGGAGTACAGGTCGGTGGTTACGACAACCTTGCACCAGGCGACATGATGTTCTTTGTGAACACCAGCGGTCGACGTGGTATTACCCATGTGTCGATGTATATCGGCGACGGTCGAATGGTGCATGCGATGACACCTCGTTACGGCGTGCAAGTCTCGAGCATCTATGATAGTTATTGGCTCGACCACTACTACGGCGCTGTACGTATACGTCGCTAACGATTGTGTGTCACAAAACGGCCAGCGTGGTTATCACGCTGGCCGTTTTTGTGTATACTCGTAGGGAGCACAAATAACGTTCGTATATCATGTATGATTGCATGCATCAATCAAAGGAGTGACCATGAAAGGGCTAATTTTGAGTGGCGGTAAGGGCACACGCTTGCGGCCAATTACGTACACTAGTGCCAAACAGCTTGTCCCCGTAGCCAACAAACCTGTACTCTTTCGCGTCATCGAAACCATTCGCGATGCAGGCATCATTGATATTGGCATCATCGTGGGCGATACCGCAGCTGAAGTCAAAGCTGCCGTCGGAGATGGGAGTCACTGGGGGGTCCAGATTACCTATATCCAGCAAGATGCCCCGCTCGGTCTAGCCCACGCCGTCAAAATTGCCCATCCCTTCTTGGGCGATGACCGGTTCGTCATGTTTCTCGGCGACAACTGTATTCAAGGTGGCATTTCTGGGTTGATTCAACAATTCCAATCCAGCGATTATAACGCCCAAATCGTCCTCAAAGAAGTACCAAATCCACGCTCATACGGCGTCGCAGAACTCAATCCCGACGGCAGCATTTTGCGCCTCGTCGAGAAGCCAAAAGAACCCAAGTCAAACCTGGCCCTCGTCGGTATCTACATGTTCGACAAGCATATCTGGGCAGCCATCGACTCCATCAAACCATCATGGCGCGGCGAACTCGAGATCACCGATGCCATTCAAGCACTTGTCGATAGTGGCAAAGTCGTATACCCATACGTGCACCGCGGCTGGTGGATTGATACCGGCAAAAAAGACGACATGCTTGAGGCCAATCGCCTTGTGCTCGAAGAGCTCGCCGAACAACAGGACGGCACCGTTGATGCCACTTCACGCATCATCGGCAAAGTGATCATCGAGGCTGGTGCTGAGGTCGTCAACAGCACCATTCGTGGGCCGGCAATTATCGGTGAGGGGACGCGCATCGTCAATTCGTATATCGGTCCGTTTACGTCGATTTATCACCACTGCACCATCGAAAATAGCGAAATCGAGCACTCAATTGTGCTCGAAGACTGCCAGATCAACGACCTGCCTGGACGGCTCTGCGACAGTCTGATTGGTCGATCAGTCGTCGTATCGCGCTCAACTCTGCGTCCAAGTGCGTATCGCCTTGTCCTCGGTGATCACAGTCACGTTGACGTCTTGTAATCCATCAACGTTACAGCCCCTTGGCGTGTTGCCAAGGGGCTGTAGTTTTTATTCGTTCGGCAGATAATCAATCCCCGAAACGCGCATGAGCTTGTCCCAACGATGGAACGATTCAATGTGCCGTATCGTGCCTGTGGTGGCACGCATTACCACCGAATGCGTCCGTGCTCCAACATCGCTGTACTGCACACCACGCAAAAAATCACCAGACGTGATGCCAGTCGCCACGAAGTAGACGTTTTCCCCTTTGACAAGCTCATCGGTCGAATACACATGCTGTGCATCCATTCCCTGTTGCGCTATCAACGCACGTTCGTGATCATCGCGTGGCCACATGCGCGCTTGGATCTCTCCACCGAGACATTTGAGCGCACATGCGGTAACGACAGCCTCAGGCGCACCACCAATGCCCATCAACATATCTGCCGGAGCATCCTCGACTGCGGTCATAACTCCGGCGGCCACATCACCATGCGCAATCAGGCGAATGCGCGCGCCGGCCTCACGAATTTCACGGATGAGTTGATGATGACGCGGTCGATCAAGCACCACCACGGTAATATCTGAAACACGGCGACGGAGTGCCTGTGCAACGGCATGAATGTTCTCGGCGACACTTGCATTGATATCAACCTTGCCTCGCGCCGCCTCGCCGACAGCAAGTTTATACATGTACGGAATACCGCTCCACGCATGGAGTGCACCACGCTCAGCCACGGCAATCACCGCAATCGCTCCTGGCATCCCCTCAGCAAGCAGCGTTGTTCCTTCGACAGGATCGACGGCAATGTCAACTGCAGGTGGCGCACCAGTACCAACGCGCTCACCGGTATACAACATCGGCGCATTGTCTTTTTCACCTTCACCAATCACCACCACGCCATCCATCACCATTGCATTCAGGGCAAACCGCATGGCATCCACTGCCGCCTGATCAGCGGCATCTTTGTCACCACGCCCCATCAATCGCGCCGCACGGAGTGCAGCCGCTTCTGTACATCGCACCAAATCCATGCCGATATTTCGATCAAGCTGCATTGCTCACTCCCTTGTGATTGCTTCTATACCGGTATACGTACTCCCACCACACATAGTTTGATTTGTTGTGTGATACGTTTTGTTAAATCTCTATATGAATTAGCACTCTCACCCCCGGAGTGCGAAAAATGTGCTTGACAAGCATTTTGTGCTTCACTATAGTTATCAGTGGTTAGCAGTCAATGTGATTGACTGCTAAAAATTGGCCAGATATAGTTGAGGAGGCAGAGATGGCAAACTTCCGCATTCGTCCATTGGCTGACCGCGTCGTTGTCAAGCCAGCCGAGCGTGAAGAGAAGACGAAGGGTGGTATCTTCTTGCCCGATACCGCCAGCAAAGAGCGCCCTATGGAGGGTGATGTCGTGGCAGTAGGCGAGGGTCGCCGCACCGACGATGGCAAGGTTGTGCCAATGAGTGTCAAGGCCGGCGATCGCGTGTTGTTCGCCAAGTACAGTGGCACCGAGTACAAAGTTGACGATGTCGACTACTTGGTTTTGGCTGAGAAGGATATTCTCGGCGTCATCGAAGGGTAATTCGCACTACCAGGATTTATTGAGGAGATAGTAACCCATGCCAAAGCAACTTCACTTTAACGAAGATGCCCGTCGCGCACTCAAGCGTGGTGTAGATGCTGTTGCCGATGCTGTCAAGACCACCCTTGGTCCTCGCGGTCGCAACGTCGCCATTGACAAGAAGTTCGGCGCACCCACCGTCACCCACGACGGTGTCACCGTCGCCAAAGAGATTGAGCTGAAGGACCCATTCGAGAACATGGGCGCCCGATTGCTCGTCGAAGTCGCCACCAAGACCAACGACATCGCCGGTGACGGTACCACCACCGCCACCGTCTTGGCCCAAGCCATCGTCAACGAAGGCTTCAAGATGGTTGCCGCCGGTGCCAACCCAATGATGATCCGCCGTGGTCTCGACCGCGGTGCAGAGGCCCTCATCGCCAAGTTGCGCGAGATGGCCACTCCAGTTCGCGACCGCGCTGACATCGCCCACGTGGCATCAATCTCAGCTGCTGACCGTGAAATCGGTGAAATCATCGCCGAAGTCATGGAGAAGGTCGGTAAGGACGGCGTCATCACCGTCGAAGAGTCAAAGGGTATCGCCTTCGAGAAGGAATACACCGAAGGTATGCAGTTTGACCGTGGCTACATTTCAGCCTACTTCGTCACCAACTCAGAGCGCATGGAGTCAGAGCTCGAGAACCCATACATCCTGATCACTGACAAGAAGATCAGCGCCATCCAAGAGATTTTGCCAGTGCTTGAGAAAGCCCTCCAGGTCACCAAGAACTTGGTCATCATCGCCGAGGATGTCGACGGCGAAGCCTTGGCAACCTTGGTTGTCAACAAGCTCCGCGGTACCGTCAACGTGTTGGCCGTCAAGGCTCCTGGCTTCGGCGATCGCCGCAAGGCCATGTTGCAAGACATCGCCATCTTGACCGGTGGCACCTTGATTAGCGAAGAAGTCGGCCGCAAGCTCGACAGCGCTACCATTGAGGACCTCGGTCGCGCTCGTCGCATTGTCTCAGACAAGGACAACACGACCATCATCGAAGGTAACGGCAACGAGAAGGCCATCAAGGCCCGTATCGAGCAAATCCGCAACCAAATCGACCAGACCACCAGCGACTTCGATCGTGAGAAGTTGCAGGAGCGCTTGGCCAAGTTGGCTGGCGGTGTCGCCGTCCTCAAGGTCGGTGGTGCTACCGAGCCAGAGCTCAAAGAGAAGAAGCACCGCGTCGAGGATGCCTTGTCAACCGCTCGCGCAGCCGTCGAAGAGGGCATCGTCCCCGGTGGTGGTGTGGCGTTGATCAACGCCATCTCAGCCCTTGACAGCGTCAAGGTCGCCCACGACGACGAGCAGTTCGGTATCCGCATTTTGCGCCGCGCGCTCGAAGAGCCAATGCGCATCTTGGCCCGCAATTCCGGTGAAGAGGGTTCAGTCGTTATCGACGCCGTTCGCCGCATCCAAGCCGAGAAGAAGGACACCAACTATGGCTACAACGTCATGACCGGTGAGTTCATCAACCTCGTCACCGAGGGTATCATTGACCCAGTCAAGGTCACCCGCAGTGCCGTGCAGAACGCCATCTCAATCGCATCATTGGTCTTGACCACCGATGCCTTGATTGCCGATCTGCCCGAAGAAAAGTCATCAGCCCCAATGCCTGGTGGCGGTGGCATGGACTTCTAGTCCAAAACACCGTAGCGCCCCTGTACACTTCCGTGTACAGGGGCGCGTTCTATTGGTGTACACATCACGCCCCCCGATTAGGGGCGCGTATGCGGGATACGTACCGTTGACAACCGTGAAGCAACACGCACTGCAGGGAGTGCCAATAAACGCTGCACCTCATCTGCGACCGCAGATGCTGCGTCGGGCATCCCCAACTGTCGTGCCGCAGAGGCCATGGATGCCCGCAGGGGCACGCTACTGAGCAACGTGGTTGCATAGTTGACAAACGCCTGTGCATCGCCAGCCGCCAAACCGGCCCCATACGCCACCACATAATCACGATTTCCACCCTCTTGCCCGGGAGCATCGCCATAAAAGAGCATCGGTTTCTGTGCAGCCAAACATTCACTGACCGTCAATCCACCAGCTTTTGAGGCAACAACATCAGCTGCGTGCATCACGTTCACAAGCGGCACAAAATCATATATGTGCGTCGGATGACGCCACGGATATACACGGAGTTGCGTAGCCAACTGCTGATTACGCCCAGCGACGATGACAAGTTGATATGGGTTCGGGGTGGTATCGAGTGCCTCTGCCATTTGCGCCACTGGTCCAATCCCTGCACCTCCACTCAACATCACCATGGTCGGCAACGCGGCATCCCACCCTAATTCGGTGCGGAGTACGGCTGGGTTGTCCGGTATACGGCCAAACGCCGGATTAATCGGTAACCCGGTGTGGACAACCCGCGCAATGTCGATGCCGCATTTGAGCGCTTTTTCACGCACTGCCATTGTTGGCACCGCTACACAATCATCAGCGTGATTAAACCAGGCCCGATGCACATTCCCAAGATCAGTAACGACAGTCATCAAGCGCGGCCGTTTTTTTCGGCGAAACATGCTCGAAATGATACGCGTAAATAACGGATAGACACTGATCACCACATCGGGTTGATGCGTCAGCACCAACGCGGCTAATGACTTACGCAGTGCACCTGCCAACGAATACTCCAAAAACAAATCCAACCCAGGCGCATCAGTCAACAAATGCGCTAATGCGTACTGCTCAGGTGCTCGATGCACCATATCCAAATAAAAACGCTCGGCCTCGACGAGCGTGTGTGGCGCAAGTGGATGATGTGCAGGATTTGCGACAATCGGCGTGATTCCCTGCGCACGTAACGCTTGATCGATGGCATTGGCAGCACTGCGATGACCGCTCCCCGCATCGCTCGTCAAAATTAACACAGTTGACTTGGTTGATGATTTATTGGTCATACTCCCCCTTTGTGCTATTGGTTTTTTATGGTCAGCTCTCACCCATGATGAGAACCAATGTTTGCACTATTTATCGCATTACAATCCGATTATATGAGAGTCATCTTACACAAACCTTAAGGTTCGATAAAGCAATCATATGTACTTGGTTAAGCACGCACGCATACCGTGTAAAAACCCAGGTAGTCGCACATGTCGGTGGGTGACACGCCACTTAATGGTGTGGGAGTCAGCGCACTTTGTAATCATCTTGGCAAATTATGGGGCGTTTTTTTCGAGTAAACTACTACAGAACACACATACGGCTACCATATAGGGATGGGCATGCTGACACCAAAGCTATTTCGTCGGAGTATTATTGAAACTACGCGCCAGGCGCCTCAGCAGAGCCCACTATGCCCGCATGCACCGCCACAAGACATGTGCGGTGGGTGTACCTTCCAGCATATTGATTATGCGTATCAAATCGCCGCAAAAACCACCGCACTCAATCAGTTGTGGTCCGAATTGTGGCCTACCACCACGCAACCACTACAGGTGGTTGACTCACCCAATCCACTAAACTACCGAACGCGCATGGACTTTATTGCCAGCAAAGGGCGTTTCGGTCTGCGTCGTGGTGGGAAGTTTAATTACATCATCGACCTCACCACATGCCACCTCATTCCTCCTGAGGGATTCACGATTGCCCACACCATTTGGCAAGCTCTGACAGCGCGTGGCGTACCCGACTACAACCTGCGCAGTCATGAAGGCATCTTGCGCTATATCGTCGTGCGACGTAGCCCCTCAAACCAGTATCTGATTGCACTCATCACGCGCGAGCCTGACGAGAACACCACCACCGCCATTACCGATATTGCACACGACACACTTACCAATCCGGCGGTCCTCGGTGTGCACTGGTTACGCAACGATGGACCCGCTGACGTATCATTTGGGGAGCCGTATCGGCATTGGGGGAGTGCCTTGTTGCCAATGCATGTGGGCGATGTCACATTGTCGATTGGCCCAAATACCTTCTTTCAAAATAACGTCTACCTACTTGAGCAGTTGCTCGGCGATGTAACGCGGGCGGTCGGTCCAGCGACGCACGTTGCCGATTTGTATGGTGGCGTGGGCACAATTGCCCTGAGTCTGGCCAAACACGTCGGGCATGTCCATTGTGTAGAATCGTTTGCCCCGAGCATCGATTTGTGCCATCACAATATTGCGCAATCGCCATACACGAATGTCACGGCTGAAGTCGCTGATGTGGCACACTTTCTACAGCGCACCACCACACCGTACGATGTAATGGTTGTTGATCCCCCACGGGCAGGATTAGGTCCGGAGGTCTGCGCACAAATCATCCGTCATGCACCACAGCGATTGGTATATGTATCGTGTAATCCATTGTCGCAAATCGAAGACACAAAACTCCTCCATGCGGCATATGATGTGACCGCAGTCACTGGATACGACATGTTCCCTCAAACACCGCATTTTGAGACGATGGCAATTTTTGATTTACGCCCAGTCTAAATGAGAGGACTGATGAGCAATCGTAATGACATTTTGTGCCCGGGATGTCGCCGTATTAATCCACGGCGTTCCGAAACATGCTTGTTTTGTGGTCATGAATTAGCCTTTGTTGATGGTGATATTCGTTATTATTTGATTCGTGTCATCAAAACCGGTGGCCAAGCGGTAATTTTTGAGGCGATTGACGACATCGCCAATCGTTCATACGCCATCAAAGAAATCGTCCTACCACAACACACCGAACGTGCTAGTGAGGCCTTTCAACGCTGTGCACTCGAAGCGCGTCTTCTGGCCACACTCTCACATCCTGGCATTCCCCGCTTTTATAGTTGTCTAATTGAACGCGGTAGTGTCTACATTGTGATGGATTTGGTTCGTGGTATAGACCTCGAAGATCTAATCCGCCAACGAGGCACACTCAGCGAACGTGTCGTACTATCCATTGCAAGTCAGGTATGTGATGTATTGCATTATTTGCATACCCAAGAGACGCCTGTTATCTTTCGCGATGTGAAACCATCAAATATCATGTACGACAGCAACGGGCTCGTCAGCATGATTGATTTTGGCATTGCACGTCTCACAAACAGTCAACGTGGTCACATCATGGGCACCCCTGGATATGCCCCTCCTGAGCAGTATCGTGGTGATGTATCGCCGGCGTCGGACATCTACGCGCTCGGAGCAACCATGCATCATTTGTTGAGTGGGCGCGATCCACGCGGACAAAAACCATTTGACTTTCCGCCCCTCAAAAACATTGCACCACACGTCAGTGAACAGACGGCGGCCATTGTGCATCACGCCCTACAAATAGCACCACACGAACGCTTCTTCAATGTGCTCGAGATGCGTGCAACCATTCGAGCTATTTTGCGCGGTGAAGAGACCGATAATCTGGGCATACGGCCAACTGAACCGACCGTGGCCTCGACATATGTCACAGCATTGCCCAATACACGCCCTTATCACGTCACCAACAAACTCGGCGCCGACGAGTTCTTGACGCGCGACATCACGCCCACAGGCGACGATGCCGTAGCCACACACGAGTTGATGTTCACATTTGCTCCACCTGAGCCAGCCCCACCCATCCCCAGCGCTGACAACAACGCCGCACCACCGGCACCGACCACACAGACGTTCTGGCGTACTGGACTACTGTTGCTCCTCGCCATACTTACCGCGACCATCGTCTGGGCGTACACG
>VGPG01000017.1 GCA_016875555.1 Chloroflexota bacterium
GACAAATTACGCAGTGCCACAACGGATTGGCAATTATCAACTCGAACGCAGAATTGGCAGTGGAGCCGTCTCGCGGGTGTGGTTGGGGCGTCATCGCACCCTCGCCCATCGCCTCTGTGCCATCAAACTCACTCAGAGTACCCATCTGCATGAGCTTGAGTTGTTCAATCAAGAAGCGGCTATTTTGAGTCGACTCGATCATCCAGGCATTCCGAAAATTTATGACCACGGCTATGCGGCCCCTTTTCACTATATGGTGCTCGAGTACATTAATGGATCAAATGTCCGCCAGTTGCTACAACTCAAGCGCTCCCTGGGCATCGAGCAAAGCGTGCATATTGGCCAATCGGTCGCCGAAATTCTTGATTATCTGCACAAACATAGTGTGATTCATCGCGATGTTAACCCCAACAACATCTTGGTTGAGCGCGACACAAATCGCGTGGTCTTGATTGACTATGGCACCGCGCACGATAAGTTGAGTAGTGGCACTCGTCTCCAACTTACGAGTGTCGGTACACCCGGATACATCGCACCCGAGCAAATTGCGAGTCCCCACAACGCCACCTACCAATCAGACACCTATAGTCTTGGATGCCTCTTTTTTGAAATGCTTGTTGGTGACACCCCCTGGGATAGCGATACCGAGACATTCGTGGTGCCATCGCTCAAAGACCGTGGAGGTGACAATTTACCTGCTGATCTAGACGACACCTTTCAACGCATGCTTGCACATGATGCTACGCATCGACCTAGTAGTGCGTTGGAGAGTTTCAAAGAGGTGCAGCGCATCATTGATCGCCATTCAGCAATCACCGTCACGGCGGTGGCAGAACCAACTACCGAAGACCACGCATCCACATCAACCACAGCACATCCCGTTGAACACACATTGGCCATCGACATTGACCAAAAGCAACTCGAGCGCTGTCGTGAACAAATGCAGGAACAGGCCAACCATGTGACGATCGCCGATACACTCAATAGCTGGGGGGCCGTCAATCCGTGGCGCCAACCGTTGTTGGGCCGATTAGCGCGCATCCAAACCACCACCAGTCGGAATGTGTACTTCTACACGATGACGGTCGTACAAGAGACTCGCACGCCTCCTCAAGTGGTCCTCGTCTCGCATCTTGACGAACAGTTCGAGGCAGATGCCCCCACCTCAAACCCGATGGATCGTTGGAGCATCCCGCTCCCGCCCATCCACACCATGACACAACCGGTGATGAACGGCCAAGTCGTCGTCCCCGGCAGTCGGGTCATCACGACCTGTACGCGTTGTACCGG
Organism: Chloroflexota bacterium; assembly: GCA_016875555.1. GTDB lineage: Bacteria > Chloroflexota > Chloroflexia > Chloroflexales > Roseiflexaceae > UBA965. The sequence goes on from VGPG01000017.1 coordinate 1,291, forward strand.
CGGTAAACGGAACTGTGCCATATGCCAAGGAAAGACGACCATCGAATCAAATGGCACCATCACACCGTGTGTGACCTGTAATGGGCGAGGAACAATCACCTGTGATGAGTGTCATGGGAGTAGCACGGTGCGCCAACAACATGTTGTCTACTGGCGACGTCAACGCATCACCTACAAAAATCACGATGAAACCGGCACCATTCCGGCGGATTGGATGACCCAAGAATGCCAAGCCACAGAAATTTATCGGGCCCAAGAGCAAATGGGTATGCGCCCCGAATGGAAGTTGATTCCACAACTCGCACATCTCATCGATGATGCTCGCTCACAACATCTTGGCGACAGTCGAATCATGCAGAGCGAAGTCGTTATCACTGCGATTCCTGTCACCGAATTCAGCTTTGAGGTCGGCGAAGCCCAGCGTTGGCAATCGCCATTTATCAACCAAAACACCCACGAAATCACCCATCACCGTTGGTCGTTAGTTGGCTTTGAAAACAAACTACCTCCGAATCGGCGCTGGCTTGATTGGCGCATCATCGCACTCATCAGTTTGTCAGGATTCTGTTTTATACTGCTCCTTGCACATGTGCTTCGCTAGTGTGTTCAGCGGTTGGTTTGTGTGCATCTGTGTGCAGATGCCATGCGTAGTATCGATATATGTAGCGTCAGTCGATGAGCGTGGTAGTGGAGTAATGTCATGCGCGTGGCAATGTTGAGTGTTCATACAAGTCCATTGGCCGGATTAGGTGGCAAAGAAGCAGGCGGCATGAACGTCTACGTACGCGAACTCAGTCGTGAGCTCGGTCGCCGTGGCGTTTTCGTCGATATATTCACGCGCAGTCAGTCACCCGATAGCGTAATGATTACGCATGTTGAGCGCAACGTCACCCTGATTACGCTCCCTGCGGGGCCTTGTACCCCCTACGACAAAAATCGCATCCTCGACCACATGGACGAGTTTGTATCTGGCATCATGGCGTATGCACGTCTCAATAATCACACATATGACGTCATCCACAGTCATTACTTTGTATCGGGAATCATTGCCCTGCAACTCCGAGAGCAAATCCACGCACCCGTTGTACACATGTTCCACACACTTGGCGCCATGAAAAACGCCGTTGCGCGGAGTGATGAAGAACGCGAAACAGGTCAACGCATCGCGCTTGAAGGCGAAATTATGTGCAAAGCCGATAGCATCATCGCAGCCACAACGCTCGATATGAGCCAGATGGTCTGGCACTACGATGCCAATCCTGATGCTATTCGCGTGATACCGTGTGGCGTCGATCTACACCGCTTCCAACCGCATGATATGGCCGAAGCGCGCTCCGTCCTCGGTCTTCCAGACCAATCAACGCCACTCGTGCTGTTGATTGGTCGTATCGAACCGCTCAAGGGCATTGACGCGCTCATCCGTGCCGTATCACACGTACGCCGACACCATCCACAGCTGGCCGCTCTCGAGGCAATTGTGGTGGGCGGAGCAAGTGACCAACAGCCCGTACAGTGGAATAGTGAACAGCAACGCCTCAATCACCTGCGCCACCACCTTGGCATTGCCGATGCTGTTCGGTTCGTCGGCGCACGTCCACAAAGTCAACTTTCGCTCTACCATGCAGCAGCCAACGTAGTTACGATGCCATCGCACTACGAATCGTTCGGTATGGCCGCCCTCGAGGCGATGGCCAGTGGTCGCCCAGTCATTGCCACCAATGCCGGTGGTCCAGCGACCATTATTCACCATGGCGTTGACGGTCTCCTCACAACGCCTGATGATTCGTCTGAACTAGCATCGCACATCGCATCCATTCTCAATCAACCGAGCACAGCCCATCAGATGGGTCTGGCAGCACGACAGCGTGCAGAGCGCTACGGCTGGAGTAACATCGGTTGTGACATTCTCGACATCTATCGCGCCGTACTCCGCCAACAGAGAGAATCCACGCACGCATGCGCCTAGGGATTGTGACAATTTGTGTGGCACTGATGCTAAGTGCATGCGGGAACCGTGAGTTGGTCCTGTATTCTGGTGGTGACCCCAATAACATACCCGTGCTCCCTACCGTGACGCCTGATTCCGGCGAAGTCACGGCGTTTTTCAGTCCACAAGTCACTTCAACGCCGATAGCCTTTCAAGAACTCCCTGCGACAACAAATATTGTCTTGGATCCGATCGAAGTCGGCGCAGTTGGTGCCGACAGCGTATTGGGCAAACACATGCAGAGCCTAGACGCAGCAGGACTATTTAGTGGGAGTGTGTTGGTCGCACGCCGCGGTGAGATACTGCTCCGGCATGGATATGGGCTAGCCAACGATACCACCGTCGCCACTGCCACCACGCGATACCGGATTGCATCAATCAGCAAGCAATTCACTGCGACGCTCATGTTGCGCCTCTCCGAAGACCAACGTGTTAATCTTGACGAAAGCATTTGCACATATCTCGAAAACTGCCCGAACACGTGGGCACCAGTCACCGTGCGTCATCTGTTAGCGCACACCTCGGGGATTCCCGATTACACAGAGTTTCGTGACTTCGACTCGCGCCAGGCAACACCTACGACACGCATCGAACTGGTAAGTCGCTTCCGCAATCAACCGCTCATCTTTACGCCGGGGAGTGCGTACCGCTATTCGAACTCTGGCTATGTGTTGTTAGGACAGATTATCGAAAACATCACCGGCCAACCGTATGACGTTGTACTCTTCAACGAGATTACCGGCCCGCTCGGTCTGAATGATACCGGCTATGATCGGAGTGTGAATGGTAGCGATCCACGGCTGGCCAAAGGATACCACAGCCAAGGACGCAACACCGACGCCATCGACACATCAACGCTCGATGCGGCAGGTGGGTTGTACTCAAATGTCGATGATTTGTTTCGCTGGGATCGTGCGCTCCTTGAGGGACGCGTACTACGACCCGAAACGTTGGCACAAATGCGCACACCACAACTCAAGAACTACGGTCTCGGTGTCATGCTCAACCCGCTGGCAGGCATGACGTCGATACATCACGACGGCATGGCTAGTGGCATGCGCACCTATCTCGGTAACTTCACTGATGCAGATATCTGTGTCATCGTGCTGAGCAACTACGAAGCAGCCGATGTCGTCAATCTTGCCGTCTATCTTGCTCAACTCACCGCAGGTATGCCCTAACGACGTGCGAGCCGTTCGAGTGCACCGATGGCCGTCTTGATGGCCCGATTCACCCCTTCGGCTTTTTGTTCGAGCACGATTGTCTCAGCAGTCGTACGTTGCGCCACGGCAGCACACACACACCCCGCCGCAAATCCGTAGACGAGCCCCATTTTGAAGAGTGTACCAGCCTCCATCTCGTAATTGAGAATACCGAGATGCTGGTATTCGGCAGTGACGCCGATATGTTTGCGCATCAAATGCGGGTTGGCCGAAGCTTTGCGCTCTTGCCCCTCATAAAACGTATCAACCGAAGCTGTCACCCCCATGTGCGCCGGGATTGTTTGTGCCTTGGCTGACTCCATCAAGGCCATCGTGACATAGGGATCGGCCGCCGCCGGAAACTCAACTGGAGCGATGTCGTGTGCAGCCCCCTGGCGACACAATGCCGCCTGTGAAACAACCACGTGTCCAGGGAGCACGTGCGGTTGAATCGAGCCACATGTGCCCACGCGAATAATCGTTGTGATACCCACCTGAATGAGTTCGTTGACCACAATACTCAGTGATGGCGCACCCATGCCACTCGTCGCCGAAATTACCGGTGTCCCATCCGTCAAAAACGCCAACGAGCTGTGTAATCCTCGATGATCGGACAGCGTACGTGCCCCCTGCAAATGCGTGTGTGCAATGGTGGCGGCGCGCTCCGGATCACCCGATATCAGCGCCATGCGCGGCTGATGTCCCGCAAAATCATCAACCCCGTATCCGATATGATAAAACCGTTGTTGTGCCATGGTGATGTGTCCTTTATTTGCCTTCACGCGCGATGACAATGCGGACAATGAGCGATATCACAAACAACCCCGCAAAAATCTGTACCGCCAAATTATTAAAACCACCTGCGGCCATCGTATTCACCGCAGTCAGCACCGCAAACAATCCCACAATGAAGTTGCAGCCACGACGGACGCGCTGCGCGATTGCGGCATCGTCATTCGGTTGATTGTGCTCTGGGGACTCTGTGGTCATGCCATTTCTCTCACTTCTATGCTGTGGTGGCGACAAACGGATAGACGCATCTGCCAACCCAAGTGAATGTATTGCTAGTATAGAGGAATTTGTGCATGCCAACGCAGACTCTGCTAGGATGTCTGTGTGTGCATACCACAGAAGGAGCATGTATGACCCTGCCCCCCGATACCCTGAATAGCATTGGCATTCTGAAACGCCGCGAAATCGAAGCGCGTATATTAGCGCCCATCATCGACGCACTTAGTCAAAAATTCGACCGTGCCGAAGTCATCGAAACAGTCCGCGACACCATTATCGCACTCGCTCAACAACAAGGTGCCCGGCTCGCCGATGAATTTGGTGGGTGCAGTTTGGCTCACTTCGAAGATACGATGCAGTACTGGACCAAAGACGATGCGCTCCGCATTGATGTCGTCAGTCGCAATGACACAGAGTTTGGCTTTAATGTGACACGCTGTCGCTACGCAGAGTTATACCGCAGTTTGGGCATCCCCGAGTTGGGCGCCGTACTCTCGTGCAATCGCGATTATGCGTTGATTGAAGGATTCAATCACGATGTGACGTTGACGCGTACACAGACGATTATGCAGGGTGCGACGCATTGTGATTTTCGTTATCGAATGAAAAACAATACCGACAAGAAGCATACCGAATAACGATGAGATATGCTATACTAGTAGACGGTGTTCAAATACACACACTCCTTGACGTGCTTCTTTCCTGCGCATAAAGCGTCAGAATCACGAATGACGGGGGTGGAGGATTCGTAAACAAGGAATGTAAGGAGTTGTCAGATGACTGACACAAACAGCCGTGTAGCATCGTTGCGTGCGTTGCTCGAAGCCGGTGCCCACTTTGGTCACCAGACCCGCCGTTGGAATCCCAAGATGAAGCCATACATCTTCGGTGCCCGCAACGGCATTCACGTGTTGGATTTGCAGCAGACCGTTGACGGTTTGAACGCCGCCTACAACTTCGTCACCGAGACGGTTGCCGCCGGTCAGAAGGTACTCTTCGTCGGTACGAAGAAGCAAGCACAAGAGACGATTGCCCAAGAAGCCGCCCGTGCCGGACAGTACTCAATTACCCAGCGTTGGTTGGGTGGTACGTTGACCAACTTCTCCACGATGCGCCGTCGTTTGCGCTACTTGGCCGATCTCGAAGGCCAGCGTGACCGCGGCGAATTCAGCCGCTTGACCAAGGCCGAGGCGCAGAAGCGCAACGATGAAATCGAAAAGCTCATCAAGGTCTTCGGTGGCATTAAGAGCATGGATCGTGTGCCGGGGGCGATTTTCATTGTTGACCCACACAAGGAGTCACTTGCCCTGGCCGAGGCCATGAAGGTGGGCATTCCGGTGGTGGCCATGGTTGACACCAACTGTGACCCAGACAACATTGACTATGTCGTCCCATGTAACGATGACGCGATTCGCAGCATCCGCTTGGTGACTTCACGCATGGCCGATGCCGCCATTGAGGGGCAGAACCGCCGCGAATCACTCCGCAGTGATAGCGGTGCCTCACAGGCAGCCATGATGGATGCCAGTGCTGACGCCGACGCTGCGAAGGAATAATTCCGATTGCCGTGACGTAGCGGGAGCGCCGTGGCCAACCACGTCACTCCCGCCATTTATGTATAGTAACTACACGATACACAAGGAGTAATACCGTGACTGAGATTTCAGCCCAAATGGTCAAAGAGTTGCGCGAGCGCACCGGTGCCGGCATCAAAGAGTGCCGCGACATTTTGGCACAGACCAATGGCAACATGGACAAGGCCATTGAGATTTTGCGCGAGCGCGGCCTCAAAGTCAGCGACAAGGTCAAGGATCGTGAGGCGCACGAGGGTCGCATCGAAATTTATGTACACAATGGTGCTCGTATGGCAGCCATGGTCGAGATTAATTGCGAAACCGACTTTGTGGCACGCACCCCAGAGTTCATTCAACTCTCAAAGGACATCGCCATGCACGTGGCCGCAGTCAATCCAAAGTACATCACCCCTGACCAGGTGCCAGCCGACGAAGTGGCAGCCAGTGGCATGAGTGCTGACAAGTACTACGAAGAAGTCGTATTGCTAAAGCAGGCCTATGTGCGCAACCCGTCGCAGACCATCGAAGAGATGATTCAAGCGGCGGTGGCCAAGATTCGTGAGAACGTAATTGTGCGTCGCTTTGTGCGCTACGAAATCGGCAACTAAATACTCAGCCAACAACGGAGGCAACGAGGCCTCCGTTGTTGTATAGATGAGCAAGACATGACCAAAGCAAAATACAAGCGAATTCTCCTGAAGCTCAGTGGCGAGGCTCTTGCCGGTAACCACGATCAAACCATCGATCAGAGCGTCCTTGAATTCTTCGCCAAAGAAATTCTCTCGATTCATGAATTGGGAGTGCAGGTTGCAGTGGTCGTCGGTGGCGGCAATATTTGGCGCGGTGGCCAAAAAGCAGTCGCACTTGGCATGGACCCTGCTCAATCACACTACATGGGCATGTTGGCAACCATCATTAATGCCTTGGCATTACAAGATGCCCTTGAACGCCACGGCATGCATACCAGGACCATGACTGCCATCAAAATGGATGAAGTCACCGAACCGTACTTGCGCCGACGTGCAACCCGTCACCTCGAAAAGCAGCGTGTTATTATCTTGGCGGCTGGTACCGGGAATCCCTACTTCAGCACCGATTCAGCTGCCGCCCTGCGCGCCGCCGAAGTGCATGCCGAGATTATTTTGATGGCCAAAAACGGCGTGGATGGCGTGTATACTGCTGACCCACGTCGCTTTGCAGATGCCACGCGCTATGACCATTTGACCTATATGGATGCCCTCAATCAGGGGTTGGCAGTCATGGATAGCACGGCACTGACGTTTTGTATGGACAACCATATTCCGATTGTCGTCTTCAATCCCAATCAACCGGGGACTATTCGGCGGATTGTGACTGGTGAGCACGTTGGTACGCTGGTAAGTAACGAGAGGGAAACACATGGTTAACGATGTATTGCGCGATGCCGAAGGCCGCATGAAAAAAACCGCCGAGGCCCTGCGCCACCACCTCAGTAGCATTCGCACTGGTCGTGCGTCACCCGCATTGGTCGAAGACCTGCAGGTCGAGGCCTATGGTGACATGTTGCCACTCAACCAACTCGCAACAATCGCTACACCCGACCCTCGGATGATTACCATTCAGCCGTTCGATAACAGCATGATTCGTGCCATCGAGAAGGCGATTCAAATCTCGGATTTGGGCATGAACCCCAATAACGATGGTCGTGTCATTCGCCTGAATTTGCCACAACTCACCGAAGAACGCCGTAAGGACTTGGTCAAACAAGTGCGCAGTCGCGTCGAAGAGAGCAAAATCGCCCTGCGCAATGTGCGCCGCGAAGCCCTTGACGACCTCAAACAACTCGAAAGCGAGAAGATGATCTCCGAAGACGATCAGCGTCGTGGTGGCGACAAGTTGCAAGAACTGGTTGACAAAGCAACCAAGGAACTTGAACAAATTGGCGCACACAAAGAAGCTGAGGTAATGGAGATTTAGTCTCACATGAACGAAGCCACGGCATCGCCGAAATTACCACGCCACATCGGCATCATCATGGACGGCAACGGCCGCTGGGCTAAAAGCCGTGGCGCGTCGCGCCATGAGGGTCATCGTGCCGGTGTGGAAAATATTCGTCCCATCATTCGTGCTACCGCAGATATCGGCGTGCAGTTCCTGTCGTTGTATGCCTTCTCAACCGAAAATTGGCGACGGCCATCACTCGAAGTCCAAGGACTCATGACACTCCTCGGCGAGTTTTTGGACCGTGAGGTCGATAACCTCATCGCCGAAAACGTACGCATCCGACATCTCGGCTCATTCGATGGCATCGCAAATCATCTCAGCCACAAAATCTCTCAAGCCGTGGCGCGTACACAACACTGCACGCGCATCACGTTGGGCGTGGCGTTTAATTATGGCGGTCGTCAAGATATCGTCAATGCAGTCCGACACATTGTTGCGCGTGGTACACCTGCCAATCAAATCACCGAAGAGATGATTTCGCAACACCTGTCTAGTCATGATATCCCCGATCCAGACTTCATCATTCGCACGAGTGGGGAGTGGCGTCTCTCAAATTTCTTAATTTGGGAAGCCGCCTATAGTGAATATTGGACCACACCTGTCTTCTGGCCAGATTTCACACCGCAACATTTACAACAGGCGATTGATGATTATGCCAAACGCGACCGACGCTACGGCGGGCTCAGCAAATCAACCTAATCCGGTGTGGCAACGCGTCATCACCGTCATCCCACTGTTGCCCATCGTCGTAGGCGCATTGTGGTGGGACATCCTCAGCGTCGCCATCATAGTCGCCGTCACAAGTTGCTATGGCTTGTATGAACTGTATCGCAGTCTGCATCAGAGCGGCTATGATCCGTATCGACGCTACAGCTACGTGTTCGGCATGAGTGTCGTCGGCGCCAGCTACATTCAAGTGGCGTACGACATCCCGCTCCTCACAGCTGTTATCGCACTCGGTGTCATCGGCTCATTGATTACTGCCGTCTTCACCGCCTCCGACAATCAGTACGCACTCCCATCCTGGGCACTCAGCCTGGTGGCCGTCCTGTACATTCCATTCTTGTTATCACACCTCATCCTGCTCCGGTCAGTTACCACACCACTCCACGATGGGGTGGTGACCCCGTGGATTACTCCCGGGTTCGCCTGGATTGTCTTTGCCTTGGCAACGACATGGCTCGGCGACACCTTTGCCTATTTTGTGGGGCGAAGCCTCGGTCGTACACCGCTCGCACCACACATCAGCCCCAAAAAGACGCGCGAAGGTAGCGTGGGCGGTCTGATTGGTGCCGCACTTACCGGGCTGGGATGTGTCTACTTACTCGGGCTGCCGCTGACGCCCCTCCAAGGAGCACTCCTAGGCGGGATGGCTGGCATCGTGGGGCCACTTGGCGATCTGGCTGAGTCACAAATCAAACGCCAAATCGGTGTCAAGGACGTGGGCAGTCTATTACCGGGCCACGGTGGCATCCTTGATCGCATTGACAGCATTTTGTTTATGGTACCAATCGTCTATTACGGCGTGGTGTGGCTGACCTAGACCAAGATAAAGTCTAACGAAATCCTCACACACCCGTAACATCCTGCGATTACAATGGACTAAGAATGTGTGCCGTATGTATTAAATGTCGCCACCCCCTGGTCATTATTAGAGGAACAACATGAGTGGTATTATCGCAATTATCGGATTCTTAGTGCTGTTGGGTATACTAGTCATCGCGCACGAGCTCGGGCATTTCTGGGCTGCGCGCTTTTTTCGCATCAAAGTCGAAGAATTCGGTATCGGATTCCCCCCACGTGCTATGACGTTCGCTGAACGCGACGGCGTACGCTATACCGTAAATTGGTTGCCCATCGGTGGCTTTGTACGATTCGCCAGCCCTGAAGGTGATAATACAGCGCACGGAATCGGCAGTTTGCGCGATGCACCGATTTATCAACGCATTATAGTCTTGATGGCCGGTCCCCTGATGAACGTGCTTGTGGCGATGGTACTGTATGCCATTATTGCCGCAAACATCGGCATCACCGTCTATCAGGATGGGCTTCGTGTGAGCGAGGTCTACCCCAACACACCTGCAGCCACGGCGGGCCTCCAAACAGACGATATTGTGTTGTCAGTTGGCGATAGTGGCATCATCACACCCGAAAGTGACATTGGCCCTGTCGCACAACGCTTCCTTGGACAAGCCATTGACATGCAAATCGTCCGCAACGGTCAAGCACAAACGCTTACGATTGTGCCTGGGCCATGGAGTATCGACGGCAAAACAAGCCCTGCCGGATTCGGCTTTTCGTACGCACAAAATGCAACAACCCAACCTGCCAACATCATCGAGGCAGGACAGTACGGCATCCAGACGACGATGCGCGTCACGGTGTTGATGATTGACGGTCTACTCCAGTGGTTTGGGAGTTTGATTGGCACGACACAACCGATGGAGGGTGCAGGAGTCACCGGCATCGTCGGCATGGCACGTGGCACCGGAGAAATTATCGAGACACAAGGATGGGTAGGCTATCTCAACTGGATGGCAATTATCAGCCTCAACCTGGCCATATTTAACCTGCTACCGATTCCCGCACTCGACGGTAGCCATATCATGTTTGCCTTACTCGAGGCAATCCGCCGTAAGCGTATTCCACTTGAGTATGAATCACGCGTGCATTTCGCCGGATTTGCGTTTCTGATGGCACTCATGGTGGTTGTAACCATCAGTGACATTCAGGGGTGGATTAATGGATCATCAATCGTCGGATCATGATGCCGTATCGTCATTTGGCGCGCATTACGTGCGCGCCAGTGACATTGGTGCGTTCATCTACTGTCAACGGTCGTGGTGGCTCATGCGCATCGTAGGTCTCGAACCCGATGCGCTTTTACGTCGGCAACGCGGTACCCGTGCCCATCAGCACCATGCCTGGTGGGTCTGGATGATGCAGATGTTACGCATCATCAGTGTGTTGTGCAGTGTGGTTGCCGGTATCGCTGCTACTGGTCTGTGGCTGGGGTGGTGGTGATGTTTGTACTCACGCCGACCGTCATTCTCGCACTGTTGCTCGTGGCAGGAGCCACGTTTGTCACGGCACGCCGCATTCAAATGCGCGTCGGCATTCCCTGGAGTCATGACATACGTGCAGACGCCGAGGGGGCGCTCCCGCAGGTACCACTTATGGTTGATGAAGCCCTGCAATTGGTTGGCAAACCCGACTACGTGATTCGCCGAGGCGTCTTTCTGATTCCCGTGGAAGTCAAGCCACTACGCCGGGCAAAACGACCGCACAACTCGGATATTTTTCAGTTGATGGCGTATTGTCTTCTCATTGAGCAAACCTACGGACAACAACCACCGTACGGTCTTTTACGCTACGCCAATCACACCTTTCGAATTGACTATGACGACGATATGGCCGATACTGTGCGTGAAATCGTCGGTCAAATGCACGATCTCCACGATGCCCCAGACGTCGCACGTAATCACAATTCAGTGACGCGTTGTCGGAGTTGCGGATTTTGGCGTCAATGTGATCAATCACTGTTCAACGAAGAGGAATGACTGCATGCTACCACCTATTCGCATCGACCAGCGTGACGCTCAGCGCATTCGCTCTACCGTGGCTCTGGCAATTACTGCCCATCTCAACGGCACGGCCACGCTGGCCGAGCTTTCTGCCTGGGCGCTGAAGTTCTTTCATGCGATCAATCAAGTTGATGACGATAATGATGACTACGACGACAGCGATGAAGACGACGATGCTGTTACACGCACCGTTGACGCCGATGTCCTCGCCATCCTTGACGAACTACTCTTTGCCGACCAGCCAAGTTTGGCCCCCAATGATGCCACACTGCGCCAGTGGGTCACACAATTGACCGCATAAGACAGACGCCAGCACCACTTCGACGATGATTACAGCCGAGTACAAGCCCAGACACCGCGCACTGCTGAGCAGTGCGCGGTGTCTGGGTGATGCGATAATACGTCGTAGTGCGTTTATTCGGGATTAATAATGCGTTTGGCGAATGGGCCAGCGAATTCATTGCCCCACTTGGTTGCAAGTGACGCACCGTCAACGAGTACTTGGACACGCTTGATAGCGGGAATCGATGTCAACGACTCTACCATGGTGCGCACCGCGCCGGCACGATCAGTGGCATCAGCAAAGGGGGCGGTCACATCGACGATAGCCATGTCGCCTTCGATGCGCACACCACGCAGCTGTGTACCCGCAGGAATGACTTGTTTGAGCACATCAGCAAAGGGGCCAGCACCTCCCAACAATCCTTGAACATGTGCGGTAGCGACGTCATTCGTTTTGGCAACGACCTTGCTGATAGGTACATCATGACGCCCATCAGCCGAGACAAAGTAGAGCGTGATCACGGTGGCATCAGCAATCGTCGCATTATCTGGATTCCACACATTAATGAGTGGTCGCTCTGATGGTACGCCAGGCTCGGCGGGGAGCTCTCCTCCATTTATCAAAAACTTGACACGCTTGATCGTATCGAACTGCGTCAGCGTCAATGCAATCGCATTAAATCCGCGTACATCGCCGACTGCCGTCGGACGACGATCGAGATCAACAACTGCGATGCCATCGTTGATGACCAAGGAATTCACCTTGATGTCAGGCACAATAATGCGCGTCAGTCCATTGCGCGGCCCCTCAATCAACGCATTCAGTGACGCTCCAGCCACACGTTTGGCCACCACATTCACCGTGCGTTGGACTGGTACCAAGAGTCGCCCACTGCTATCTGCATAGTAGAGTTGTAACGCCATATCCTTGCTATCTGGCGTAGTTGTGGCTGCCGATTCAGCCGTCGCAGTGGCCGCGGCAACTTGGGATGTCGCCGTGGCAACCACAATTTCTACGGTGGCCGTCGGCGCCACTGGTACACTGGTTGGCTCAGGAGTCGCCGTGGCAACCACAACTACGGCCTCAGTTGTTGGTGCGGTGGTCGGCAATGGTTCAAATGTCGGTGCAATCGTCGGCATTTGGAGTGACGGGTCGTCAGTAGCCCCTGATAGTTGGTTGCCGGCGTATACATAGACGACAACTGCAACGAACAAAATACCCAAAAATAGTCCGTACACCGCAGTCGGAATGCTTGATTGCGCCGTATTTTTACGACGGCGTGTCGGCGTACTTCGCTGGTCATCATGAGGATTTTGGCGCATATCTTTGCTCCGTCGTTGTGACGATGCACCAGGCAAAAGCGTGGCGCGTTCATCGTCATCTTTTGTCGCATTAACACTTCCCATGTATAATGGACATTGAGTATGAAACTGTGACAGACAGTAACTCGACTGGTCAACAGGGATTTGCATGGCGTCACCACTGACGTGGCAACGATGCTCTGCTGACGGCGTAGAAAAGCGCACCGCGCGATTCTGCCGTAGTCCAATGTACGGACAATATGGCTTTCGCTCAGGCATACCTAGCTCCATTGACCTCCTATTTGGTCTCATATGAGTAATATACTATATAATGTAGTTTTTGTGCAATAGCGGGTCGACGCTGGTACTAATGAAAGAAGCGACATGCGGGTATTGATTGTATCTGATATCCATTCCAATCTCGTTGCCCTCGAGGCAGTACTACGCGAGGCTGCGGGGTCATACGATGCGGTATGGAATCTCGGTGACACAATCGGATACGGGCCACGTCCAAACGAGTGCATGGCAGTTATCCACTCGCTCCCGACAACCAGCATTGCTGGGAATCACGATTTGGCGTGTATTGGTAGCAACACGGTCAACATTGCTGAATTCAACAACGATGCGCGCATTGCCAATATCTGGAACGGTCGCCAACTCAAATCGAACTACAAGCAATTTCTCAACCAATTACCACTGGCACGTTCGATAGACGAGCGTGTCTATATTGTGCACGGCAGTCCGAAGGATCCGGTATGGGAGTACTTATTACGACCACACCAGGCAGATGATAACTGGCAGGCCATCCCCCACCAAGTCTGCTTTGTGGGGCACTCGCACGTACAGATATACATTCGGCGCAACATCGACGGGAGCATTTCGGGCCCAATTATGCCAACACCGGGAGAAGTAATGCTCCTCGACAATGACGAACGGTATTTCATCAATCCGGGGAGTGTGGGGCAACCGCGCGACGGCGATCCACGTGCGGCATATGCCATTCTAGACACAAGTGCGCAACACATCACCTTCGGGCGTGTGGCATATGATATTGCGAGCACGCAACAACAGATGCTCGAGCACAATTTACCACTGATGTTAATCCGCCGATTACAATTTGGACGGTAACTATGCGGGTCATTACCGGTACGGCCAAAGGGCATCATCTAAAGGCGCCCAAGGGTTCAGGGACACGTCCCATGCTAGACAGCGTCAAGGGCTCGTTGTTCGCCATTCTTGAGGGATATGGTGTGATGCATGGGCGCATCCTCGATTTATATGCGGGGACTGGTTCAATTGGCATCGAGGCGTTGTCTCGCGGTGTGGCGTGGGCTGATTTTGTCGAACAAAAGGCCAATGTGTGCGCGATCATCAAAGAGAACTTAACGCACACAAAGCTTGCAAGTCGTGCCAAAGTCTATCAACAGCCAGTACAACGCTTTGTGAATCAGCATCAACACGGCGAACCGTATCACCTCATCATGATGGATCCACCGTATGCAGACCCAAAGATTCACGAGACGTTGATGTTGGTCGCTGAGGCGAATTTGTTGGTAGCGGGTGGCATTTTGATTGTTGGGCATTCGATTCATGTAGAATTCGACGAAACCTATGGACCACTGCATCGATGCGAATTTCGCCGTTTTGGTGGCTCGTGTTACACCCTGTTTGAAATGCCCGAAGCGGATGGAGGCACATCATGAGGATTGCAGTATATCCTGGGAGTTTTGACCCGGTTACCAATGGGCACCTCGATATCGCCGAACGCGCTGCACGCGTGTTTGATACGATTGTGATGGCCGTCTTTGACCGCCCCAACAAAAATCTCCTCTTCCCCACTGCAGACCGTGTCACGTTCTTGCGTGAGGCCACGACAGGGATGCCCAAAATCAACGTAGAAACGTATAGTTCGTTGACAGTTGACTTTGCTCGGAGTGTCGGAGCACAGGTCATCGTACGCGGGCTACGTGCCGCTGACGACTTCGAAACGGAGTTTCAGATGGCTCAAATAAACCAACGCCTTGCACCGGACATTGATTTGGTATACTTTATGGCAAGTCACCAGTACACGTACTTCAGTTCAACGCGTGTGCGTGAACTCGCATCACTTGGTGCGGATGTATCGTGGTTGGTGCCACCGAATGTTGCCACTGCCCTGCAGCGTGTGTATGCCGACCGACGGCATGGAGGCTAAACGCCATGAAACTCGATGATCTAATTAATGAACTCGAAGAGATTATTAACGAGTCGCAACACATCCCATTGACACAGCTCGTGGTGCTCGAAGAACGACAGCTCTTTGATATCATTGACCGCATTCGGTCGGCTGTGCACTCCACAAAACCTCAACGTAGCGAAAACACTGGCATGACGCAACAAATGCGTGAGCAGGGGCTCCTTACTGCTGCCGACCTTGAACGCAGTCGTATTATCGAAGCAGCACATGCCGAAGCCGATGAAATCCGTGCCGGTGCTGATGAGTATGCGCGTGAGGTCCTCGAAGATCTCTATACACGGCTCGACCGCACCATGTTGAGCGTAAAAAGCGGTTTACTCGAGCTCGAACGCCTGCAACAGGCACGACAATCTGACCCTGACGAGCAGATTGGTTGACATCACCATTTATCTACACTATAATGCTAATTCGGGATGCGTCGCATTAGGTGATTACGATGGCGAAACACAAACACTCTCCGCTCACCTTCAATGTGGCTCAACTACTCCGCGAAGAAGTTGGTTCGCGGCGGCATCACGAGTTCACTGAAGAGGTTCTTCCTCTGCACGAACGTGAGTCGCTCCGCAACATCGCCGGTACGGCGCGTTTTACGCGCACACCGTCCGGCGTATATGTAGAATCAACCGTGACCGGAGTCATTCATTGTGACTGTATGCGCTGTCTGCAACCAGCCCGCGTGGCAATCACAGTGACCTTTACCGAGGAATACGTTGCATCAGTTGATGTGACCACAGGAGCCAGTCTCGTCAAGCACGTTGACGATGATGAAGATGACGATCGATTCTTTATTGATGAGCATCACCTCCTCGACCTTGGAGTAGCACTGCGCGAATACGCGCTGCTCGAGTTACCGATGCGTCCACTCTGCAAGAGTGATTGTCGCGGGTTATGCGCCGGATGTGGTGTCGACCTCAACGTCGAGGCCTGTCGTTGTCATCAAGAGCCTGTTGATGAACGATTTGCCGCTCTCAAAGCGCTTCTCGATTCATCAGAGTCACAGTAAGCCAACAAGAATGGAGTTTTCTCGTGGGAGCAGCACCAAAAACCAAAGTTTCACGTCATCGCCGCGGCAACCGTCGCCAGCATCAGCGCTTGACTGCCCCAACCTTGGTGCAGTGCAGCACATGTGGCCAGCTGATGCGCGCCCATCATGTCTGCAAGTCATGCGGGTACTATCGCCAACGCCAAGTAGTCGTGAAGAGCACCGGCGCCGAGGCCTAGTGATTATTGTGCATGGGTAATTTGACCGGTGTTCGTGGCATATGTGTGTCCACGAACACCGGTTCGGATTTAGAAGGCGAATGGTGCCATGAGTGTCTATGCTGCCATAACTGGCTGGGGCATGGGTGTCCCTGTCAAGATTGTCACCAACGACGACATCGCCAAGATTGTCGATACATCAGACGAGTGGATTCAAACGCGTACCGGGATTCGTGAGCGACGTATCATCAGTGGGAGCGAGTCAACCTCGACCTTGGCATCAGCTGCAGGGCGTGATGCGATGCAGATGGCAGGCGTGACGCCCGCCGACATTGACATGGTCATTGTTGCGACCTTCACACCAGATCGACCTTTGCCGGCGACGGCGTGTCAGGTACAAGCCGCACTCGGGCTCAATCGCGCTGCCGCATTTGATATTGCAGCCGCGTGTAGCGGCTTTGTCTATGGCCTCACGGTTGCCACAAGTTTGATTCAGACCGGCATGGCCAAGCGCATTTTGTTGTGTGCCGTCGATGTGCTCAGCCACGTCGTCAACTGGCAAGACCGCAACACGTGCGTGCTCTTCGGTGATGGGGCAGGCGCCGTTGTCCTCGAAGCAACGGATCAGCCGTATGGCCTCTTGTCGGCGGTGCTTGGTGCCGATGGGCGCCGCGAAGACCTGCTGATGATCGAGGCCGGCGGGACATGCATGCCACTACGCGACGATCCGCATGATACACGGCGCTACCTCACCATGAATGGGCGCGAAGTGTTCAAGCTCGCGGTCCGTGGCATGGAGGAGTCTTCACTCTCCGCACTCGCCAAGGCCAATATGACACTCGACCAAATCGACTTAGTCGTCCCCCATCAGGCGAATCGTCGCATCATCGAAGCTATCGCCGAGCGCCTGAATCTCCCGATTGAGCGATTTTTTATCAACTTGGATCGCTACGGCAACACGTCAGCAGGGACCATTCCGATTGCGCTGACAGAGGCAGCAGCAAGTGGAGCGCTCAAGCAAGATGACTATGTACTCTTGACCGCATTCGGTGGTGGGTTGACCTGGGGCTCGGCCGTGATTCGTTGGGGCAAGCCATCATAACAACACGAGGAAGATGACAGATGACGCGCGCATTCGTTTTTCCAGGTCAAGGGGCACAGATTGTTGGCATGGGCCGAGATTTGGCGCAACAGAACAGTGCGGCTCGTGAACTCTTTGCGCTTGCCGATGCAGCCCTTGGTTGGTCAATCAGCGATATCTGCTTTCATGGTCCCGAAGATGCGCTAACCGCCACCGAAAACACCCAGCCAGCACTCGTGGCCACATCGCTCGCCGTACTTGCAGCGCTCGCCGGTGGCGTTGACAAGATGGTGCACTTTAGCTGCCAGCACGCCGTTGCTGTTGCTGGCCATAGCTTGGGTGAGTATAGTGCGTTAGCGGCCGCAGGCAGCCTTTCGCCGACCGATGCCATCAGCCTGGTGCGTCGTCGTGGTGAATTAATGGCTGCGGCACGAAGTGGCGGAATGGCCGCTGTTATCGGGCTCGACGACGACACCATCGACGCCATTTGTGCACGTGTCAGCACTCCTGACGCCGCCGTGGTTGTAGCCAACTACAATTCACCCGGGCAAACGGTCATTAGTGGCGCACAACGCGCCATTGAAGCGGCGAGTGTGGCACTCAAAGAGGCCGGCGCCAAGCGTGTCCTCCCGCTCAGAGTCAGTGCGGCATTCCACTCACCACTCATGTACGACGCCGCCCAAACGCTCCAACGGCATGTTGAGTTGTATACAATTCACACGCCACAAATACCAGTAATCTCCAACATTACGGCGCGACCACTCCTCGATGCAGACGCCATTCGTGCAGAGCTGCCAGCTCAAGTGAATTCTGCCGTACGCTGGGTGAGTAGCATCGAATATTTACGCCAAAGCGGAGTAGACCATTTTGTTGAAATCGGCGCGGGGAATGTGTTGGCTGGGTTAATCAAACGCATCGCACCCGACGCAACAGTAACTTCAATCAGCGATGTTGCCTCGTTGGCACAGTTTGCCTAATTGCCCACGCAGTGCACGCCCACCCCTACGGAATGCGATAGATTTCGAGAATAGGGACATCGTACCGTTCAATTACGAACACCGGCTGATTATTGCCACGGATTAACGCCTGAATCGCTGGCGTCCATCCGGCAAATCGATAGGTTACCACCACGTAATCGGCATCGACTGGGGTAAACTGCTCCACTGGTCGCCCCCAAGTTGACCCACCCGTATCACTCCCGTACAGCACATCATCACGAATAACCCGTGCCCGTTGGTAGGTGTGCGGCACATCGAGACTCCACGGCTCGAGCCACACACGGGCCTGTGCGGGAGCGTGCTCATCCAGATACCGAAAAGCCGTCAGATAGCTCTCGTTCCAATAGGTGTGATCCATCTGCAATCGGGCGGCACCCGGCAACCCGCCTATGCTTTCGCTGTAATACGAGAGCAGATGCGGCCACAACTGGCGTGCGTTCAGCGCCGACGGTATCACGCTCAACGTGACCACCACCACCCACAGATAGCGCTGCCGCTGCGGATGACCGAGACTCAACCACGTAGATACCTGCATCACACCATGCGTGACTAGCATCGCCCACACCACAAAAAACGGCATGAGCAATCGCTCATTGTCATAGACCACACTACTACTCATGACCGCAATAATCGGGAGCACGGCCGCAAACAGCAGTAACCATATAAATGCACGATCTTCTTGGCGCTGCCAGCGTATCCCCAACCCACCCAGCACGAGCATTGCCAACGGTGTGACCATTACGATAATGACAATCCCGAAATACCAGGGCGGTGGCAAATAGATCTGACCAAGAAACCACTGGGGGATCTGCCAGTGATCAACCGTTAGCCAGCGCAGATAGGCACGCAACCGCTCAACGGTATCAACCCACAACCACGGCCAGACCGCCACAAACACGAATGGTGCCGTCGCACCCATGAGCACGAGACGCCCAAGCACATAGCGCTGCCGACTACACCATAGCCACCATAGTCCGAGTACGGGCAACACAAAGGCAGCGTTGACTTTGGTGGCTAACGCCAGCCCCCAGACAACGCCCAACACAATACCAATCCACCATGCACGCTGGTGACGAGTATGCCAAAAGAGCACGATGGGCACGAGATACGCCAATGCACCTGGCACATCAAGGGCGGCGAGATGTGCATGAAAGTAGAATCTAGGCATGCTCAACAGCACCACTACACTGACAATCCCCGCACGCATACCCCATTGATGCGTAACACTCGTGGCCATCAGCGCAAACACGGCAGCCGAAAGTGCGATTGCCGCCATGCGAAACGCCACTATGTCGCCGTAGAACGGAATCAACGGCACTGCCACTACGGCATACCACAGCTTCACGAGCGGGGGATGTTCGGAGTTGTACGCCCAGTATGCACTCAGTACCTCTGGCCGCATGACAATCCATTCGCCACGCCACAATCGATACAACCAATCGTGATAAGACAGCGCAGCGCGCATGTATGCAGGCTCATCCCACGTCAAGCCAAAAACCTCGACCTGCGTGGCAAACAAGACATATGTGACACACCAGGTCACCATGAACATCACCAAGAGAGTCGGCCACGTGTATATGCGTTGCATCTATAACACTCCATCAACCGTATAATGGTCTGTGTATCTCACATACCAAAGAATGAGGTTTTGTATGTCGCCGCGCCCAATGATTATTGATACCGATGCTGGTGTTGATGACGCACTCGCCATTTTGATGGCTCTCGCCCATCCTGACTTTGACGTTGTCGGTATCACCACGCTCAACGGCAATGTCTCACTGCCCAACGTTGA
>VGPG01000018.1 GCA_016875555.1 Chloroflexota bacterium
CCACGTGATTTGTCGTCGGATGTGTACTTATTCGCTACGCGCCAAAACTCTTGCATTCCCGATCCTCCATAAGGGCGATTTCACCTTTGTTTGGTGTCAATCTTGGTCTTGTACTTCGATTGTCCGGGCAAAGGACTTGAGAATTGCCCTATCCTCTTCTGTTACAGATTGAAGTCGGAGTGCATTGACTAGGATGTTGCGTTCAAGCACGGTCTGCCAGCACGTTTGATTTGCACAGATATATGCACCTCGACCATTAAGTTTACCAGTAGTGTCAACAACTACACGACCCTCTGCGGTGCGCACCACACGAATAAGCCCGCGCTTTGCCGTGTTTGTGCGACAACAGATACACAACCGTTGTGGTACGTGTTTTGGTCGTTTGGTGGTTTGTGTCATTCATTTACCGTAAAGTCAATATCGGAAACGGTAAAGCTCGATATCATCTTGTCGTTGAAATAAATATACAATCGGTTCGATGTCGCCCGAATCTGCACGGTTCGGCCGGCAAATTCACCACCGAGTGGTCCGTATGACATGTTTTGGTACGAAATCATACCATCACGGTCTACGATGCGATCTTCAGCTTTGGCATTTGCGAGCTCGATGTCTTGTGCAACTCGAATTGCATCTGCGGCATGACGTGCTTCGTTTGCCTCTCGAACTTCGTCAAGCAGTGTACTTGAACTCTTGATGTCGATTTTCCATTTCGTCAACTTTGCGGCGAGACGTACATTCTGACCTTCTTTGCCGATGGCCAACGATAATTGTTTGTCGGGTACGATGACAACTGCTTTGTCAACATCGATAATTTGCACCTCGACGACTTGTGCTGGTGACAGCGCATTTGCAATGAATTCTTTGATGTCCGGTGTCCATTGCACCACGTCGATTTTTTCACCGTTGAGTTCGTTGACAATACTCTGAATACGCACACCGCGAACGCCAACACAAGCGCCTACAGGGTCTATCCCTTCTTGACGGGCTGCGACTGCACACTTTGTACGTATGCCTGCTTCACGTGCAATACTTTTGATTTCGACGGTACCAGCCAAAATCTCCGGCACTTCCATTTCGAAAATGCTACGAATTAAATCGACGTCAGACCGAGACACAATCAAGCGCGTGCCTCGCTCGTCGCGACGGATCTCTTTGAGGAGTACTTTGAGCCGTGCACCAGGACGGTAATTGTCGGTAGAAACTTGAAATTCACGCGGCAAAATTGCCTCGGCTTTGCCCAAGTCGATAATTACATTATTACCAGCAATCCGTTGAACTACGCCGACGACGAGCTCGTTACGTCGGTCATTGAACTCGGAGTAGACGTTTTCACGTTCGACTTCTCGTATGCCGTTCATAATGACTTGCTTTGCAGTTTGTGCCGCAATACGCCCGAAGTCGCGAGGCGTCGTTTCGACGGTTAATTTTTGGTTCAATTCGATGGACGGTTGAATTTTGCGCGCATCGTCGATGTGAATCTCCATACGCGCATCATATACTTCGTCAACGACAATTTTGTCGGTGTAGACATGTGGTTCGCCTTTGGCTGGGTCAATACGCACCACGATATCAACGGGAGGCGCTTTGTCACCGAGTAAGCGTTTATAGGCCACAACGAGTGCTTTCTCAACTTGTTCGATGATGAGTTCGCGCGGAATGCCGCGTTCATTGGCTATTGCAGATATGGCCGCAAAAAATTCTGTACGCATAGTTCAACCCTTTTCAGACTGCGAAAGAGAATAAGAAAAGTGGGGGATGCCCACTTTACAGGTGCAACAGTATCAATAACACCTCACGGCAAGACCGAGAGATATATTCTGCTATAGTATAGCATATGAAGAGTTGATTTGTCATGAAGAAGATGTCGAACGTGCATGAGAAAGTAGTGAGTACACCAAGTTTGCTCGCCGTAGATGCAGGCTTTCGTTGTGGCCTTGCATTGTTTGATTTGGCCACCGGCACGTTGCGATGGTTTCGTTCGCACAACTTTGGTTCTTCCCCACGCCTTCGGCGCGCATCCGCCGCACTGATTGGCGAGATTCCCGATTTGGTAGCGTGTGTCATTGAAGGTGGCGGGAACATATCGGACCCATGGATCAAAGCCCTCTCGTTCAGGCGTATCGAATACGCTCAAATTTCAGCTGAACGCTGGCGACCTGAAATGCTTCTTTCACGACAACAACGCACCGGTCATGATGCCAAAAAAGCAGCTCTGACGAACGCGAAACAACGCATTGCACAGTCAATCGATAAACGGGCAAAGTCGATTACCGACGATACTGCTGAAGCAATTATGATCGGCGAATGGGCACTACTCCATCGAGAAGAACTCTTCCCACTGTTATATTCCACGAAAGGGACTCAGCATGACGACTCAGCGTGACGAACTCAAAACACTGGTGCGCAAAGAAATTGAAGCTGCACTTCCCACCCTCACAGACTTGAGCGACTGGATGTACGCAAATCCAGAACTTGGTCGTCAAGAGTACCAGACAAGTACCAAAATCGTCGATCTCATCAGTGAATACGGCGCAAACGTCAAGAAGAACATCGCAGGTATGGAGACTGCATTTGTTGCTGATTTGCCCGGTGCCAAAGCCGGACCGCGTCTCGGAATCATTGCAGAGTATGATGCTCTGCCCGAGGTGGGACAAGGGTGTGGACATAATATTATTGCGACCGCTGCACTCGGTGCAGCAATTGGTCTCTCACGGATTGGTGACCGATTGCCCGGGAGCGTGCAGCTTTTGGGAACACCTGCCGAAGAATCAGCAGTCCCCAATGCGGGTGGCAAGATTCATATGATTCGTGATGGGTATTTCAAGGGATTAGATGCGGGAATCATGATTCATCCGATGACAGATGATCGACTCGATTATGATTCGTCGCTTGTAGCCAAAGGGTTGGAGATTGCGTTTCACGGCAAATCCGCACATGCTGCGGCAAATCCACAAGACGGTATCAATGCCCTAGATGCATTGATAGTGATGTTTTCAAGTGTGGGTTTACTCCGACAACAAGTGCGTAGTGATGCACGTATCCACGGCATCATCACCCACGGTGGCACGGCTCCAAATGTCATCCCAAATTATACCGCTGCTCGGTGGCGTATTCGCGCAGATGACATCGAATATGCAAATGACTTGTTTACGCGCATCATTCGCTGTGGTGAAGCAGCAGCGCTCGCAACAGGCTGTACAGTAACCTGGGAAGAGTACATGCCTGCATATCTCAATATGGTGCCTAACCGCGCACTCGGTGGTTTGTTTGCCCAAAACTTACAAGCCATTGGGCGTGATGTGTCCAAAAGCAAACCGCGTGCTGGGTCTGGTTCGACTGACTTGGGGAACGTGAGTCATCACGTGCCTGCAATATGTGCATATCTAGAAATCTGTGGTAAAGAGGCCAGTTGGCATTCTACTGCAGTGGCTGATGCTACGATTACTCCCAAAGGGCACAAAGCCATCGTCGATGGGGCAGTCTCAATGGCATTTACCGCAATTGATTTTCTTTTCGACGAATCCGTGCAAGCCGCCGTCAAAGCCGAGTTTGCCGCTGCCCAACGCTTTACAGGTGATGTATAACGATACATTGCGCCGTCAACGCACGCTGAGTAAGGAAAGTGGTTGATCATGCACGAGATGATTTTTGCAACCGCGCGGGAACAGTGCGCTGCATTCTTGAACAAACGCATATCCGCTCAAGAATTGTTGCACGCTCATTTGCAGCAAATTGCTCGCGTGAATCCGATAGTCAACGCAATTGTGACACTCGATGAAGAGGGTGCACTAGCACACGCAGCACACATTGACGCACTCTACGCACGTGGTGTTGATTGTGGTGTGCTGGCAGCGTTGCCCGTAGTTCACAAAGATTTGACACCTGCAAAAGGACTGCGTTTTACGCAGGGTTCGCCTATTTTTAAGGATCAAATCGCACAAGAAGATTCGCTCATCGTTGGTCGATTAAAGGCAGCAGGTGCAGTGACCATTGGTAAGAGTAATGTGCCAGAGTTTGGTGCGGGTTCTCAAACGTTTAATCCAATCTTTGGTGCAACGCGCAACCCGTATAACCCCACCCTTACCAGTGGCGGCAGTAGTGGTGGTGCAGCCGCGGCATTGTCCACATGTATGGTGCCAATCGCAGATGGCAGTGACATGGGTGGTTCACTGCGTAATCCAGCAGCCTTTTGTGGCGTTGTAGGGTTTCGTACATCACCAGGTGTAGTTCCGTCGCGCGACTCATGGTCGCCGTTGTCGGTGGATGGTGCTATGGCCAGAAATGTAGCTGACATGGCACTCATGCTCGCCGCCATCGCAGGACATGATGATCGTGCCACAGTGAGTGCAACGGTCGATACGAATGCACTTACAGAATTGCAACCAGTGTCACTCAAAGGCAAACGGATTGCCTGGGCACCCACGTGGGGCGGACTTCCTGTCGAACACGCAGTAACAAAAGTAATTGAGGCGCAACGTCAACGTTTTGTCGATCTGGGTGCAATTGTTGAGGATGCATGCCCTGATTTTTCAGGTGCAGATGAGGCATTCCAGGTGTTACGTGCGCTTGGATTTGAGACGAGTTTGGGACCGCTCCTAGATACGCATCGTAATCTACTCAAGGATACGGTAATTTGGAACATCGAAGCTGGGCGCGCATTATCGGGGTCACGCATTGCACATGCGCAACGGTTGCAAGCTCAGATTTTCCAACGCATGCAACAATTCATGCAACGATACGACATAGTGGTGGGTCCAGTCACACAGGTGTTGCCGTTTGATGTGCAGCGTCCATACGTGACGCACATCAATGGAGTCGAGCTCCCAACGTATATTGACTGGATGAAGTCGTGTTTTTATATTACGGTAACGACCCATCCCGCACTCGCAATACCTTGTGGCATGAGCCATGATGGGCTACCAGTTGGATTGCAAATGGTCGGACGATTTCGCGATGATGTGAATCTATTGCGTTATGCTATGGCATATGAAAGCACACTCGATGCCACACAGTTTCGACCAAACGTGGCACAATAGCGATACATAGAAGGATAACCATGGAACTCGTATGGCTTGGACATGCAACCGTGTACATAAAAACTGCTCATGGAACACGAATACTTGTCGATGCGTGGGTTGACAACAATCCGGCTTGTCCGACGGCGTGGCATGAGCGCGTGCGCACACTTGGTGTGGATTTGATTCTACTCACCCATGGTCATGTTGATCATTCTGCTGACCTCGCGCGACTACAACGTGATACAGACGCTCATGTAATGTGTCAATACGATGTAGTTGAATGGGTCACCTGGCAAAATATACCAGAGCATCGGGTGATTGGATTCAACAAAGGTGGTACGGTACGACACAATGATGTACGGATTACCATGACATCCGCACAACATAGTAGTAGTTGGCCAACCGCAGCTGGATCGCGAACGTTAGGCAGCGAAGTCGGTTTTGTGATTCGAGCAGATGATGATTACACGGTGTATGCAGCGGGAGATACTGCTGTTACCGCTGATATGGGCGTCATCGGTGAGTTGTACGCCCCTGACATCGCAATCCTGCCGATTGGTGATCGATACACGATGGGCCCGTACGAAGCAGCATATGCGCTTTCGTTGTTGCGTAGTCGTACTGTGTTGCCCATCCATCATTCCACATTTCCGTTACTTACCGGTACGCCTGCACAATTAGTTGATGAAATTGCCAAACGTGGGGTGACGTGTGCGGTCACGATCGTAGAACCAGGACAACCCATTTCTGAAGGAATCATTCGATGAAAATTCTCATCCCACACCGTGTTGCACCGCTGATTGAACAACGCATCTTGTCACTTTATCCTGATATGCAGATTGTACTCACCGATGAGGAGGGTATTCCGCAGGGTGATGCAAGCGATGCGACCATATTCATGCGCTGGTGGACAAGCATTGAAGGCTTTCGCCAAACTATGTCGCTCGCCCCAAACGTGAAATGGGTCTATACACCGAGTGCAGGTATTGACCATCTCGATACCGATCTGATGCGTGAACGAGGCGTCATTCTTACCAATGCCGCAGGGGCACATGCCATTCCAATTGCTGAATTTGTCATGATGTTCTTGTTGTCTCATGTAAAAAAGTCGCGCATTCTCATGACGTTTGATCGGGCAAAATGGGACGAAACCGAGCAGACTAAACTTGACGAGCTCGATGGTAAAACGATGGCCATTATCGGCTTAGGCAGTATTGGTCAAGAGACCGCAAAGCGTGCGAAGTCGTTTGGTATGCGCGTCGTTGGGAGTCGTCGTCGTCCGCAACCCACAAAGTTCGTTGATGATGTTGTTGCTGATGACGATTGGATGTCGTTACTCCCAAATGCGGATGTGATTGTCATTGCAACACCATTGACCGAGCGAACTCGAGAAATGGTGAATGCAACGGCGTTCGCCAAGATGAAAAAGAACGCGTACATCATCAATGTAGCGCGTGGGCAGGTCATTCACACAGAAGATCTCATGAATGCCCTACGTGCTGGACAAATTGCCGGCGCTGGTCTCGATGTTACTCCCGAAGAGCCGTTGCCCGTTGATCATCCACTTTGGGAAGCCCCAAACGTCTGGATTACACCACATATCTCGTATTCATCACCAAAAACTCGTGGAAGAATGATGGATATGTTCATTCAAAATTTGGAACGGTACATGCACGGGCAAAAGCTCTTGAACATCGTAGATTTTGATGAAGGATACTAGTCGTGATTTTTGGTGTAGATGTCGGTGGAACCAAAACACTCGCAGTGATTTGCGACATGCAAGGTCATGTGCTTGCACAATCTCAGTTTGGTGAGGGTAACTGGGAAGGGATCGGCCTCGATGCCGCAGCCATTCTCTATGCCGAAACTGTAGAAACGATGTGTGGACTTGCCGGTGTGTCACCGTCCCACATTCAAGCGAGCGCATGGGGGATTGCCGGGCTTGATTGGCCCAGTGATGATTCACGCTTACGGCCACTTATTCAACCATTGTTTTCCGAAATCCCGTTGACGCTCGTAAACGATGCATTTTTACCGTTGCGAGCTGGCGCACGGCACCCATATGGTGTAGGTGTAATCGCAGGCACCGGTAGTACAGTTGCTGGTATCGGTATTGATGGCACTCGTGCGCGGAACTTTGGGTTAGGGAGTATGTGGGGTGGATTTGATGGCGCATCGCATCTCGCATATGAAGCTATGCGCAAAGCAAGCGATGCGTATTTTGGACGCCGGGTACCAACCTTACTTTCTCCAGCGTTATGCGCATGGGGAGGTGTCAAGAGTATTGCAGAATTAGCTGAGGGCGTTTCACGTGGCGAGATTGTCAAAGACATAGCAACATTTGCGCCCACCGTCATGATGCTTGCGCAGCAAGGTGACACGGCAGCGTACGAAATCATTGCAGATGCAGCGCATATCCTCGCTGATAATGCCCTTGCAGTCATCCAATCGCTCCACATGGCAGCTCACGATTTTGATGTGGTGCTCGCGGGTGGTGTTGCGGTGCATGCGACAGATGACTTTTATCGATTACTGCGAACTGCGATTCACCAAGAAGCCCCACACGCATCAATCGTACGGTTACAACATAAACCCGTCGTTGGTGCGTTGCTGTTGGCGTTTGATAGTGTGGTCGATGTGATTGATGATGCAGTAGTGCAACGAGTGCGAACTGAGGTATAACATGCATGTGCGTTTGTGGTTTGTTGTCATGCTTGTGCTGGTAAGTAGTTGTAGTTTTGGTCGTCCAGCACAACCTGCCAAAACTGCAACTCCGAGTACGGTGCCATCAGCATCACCAAACGTCACACAAACGTCAATAGCAAGTTCGCCCACACCAATTCCTGCCACTGATACACCTGTACCTGACGTGCGACCGTTAAAGATTCGCATTATTGCTCCAGATACCTCAACATATACGCAAATGGTTGAAATCATCGGTACTTCAGCAATGAATTCTGACATTGACGTTGACGTCGATGTGCGATCACCAGATGGAGCACTTGCGCTTCAACAAGGAGTGTTACCTGATGATCGAGTGGATGTATGGATAGCAAATTCTTATGATCTCTGGCAGTTAGTGCAGATCAACGCAGTATCTCGTCGTTCGATTGCATCTGATGTGCCCATGTATGCATCATTGGAGCAGAGAAAAGCATTTCACGACATGTATGGAATCGCTCCAATTGCGTTGAATAACTATTTTATTGGGATCTACAACACCGATATTCTGACGCAAGCACCTACATCACTTACGCAGCTCCAAAATATGCCTGGATTAGTAATTCGACCGCGTTATCGCGTTGCACATGCCTGGGCCGAAGGACGTTGGTTTGATGCGATGATGAATCAGTTTGATGCAACATCCGTACTGACCAACGGCATACAAGCTATTGATACTGAATCTACCATCGCGGCCATGCAAACACTCGTTGATTTGCGTGCGTTGGGGCCACGTGATGTAACATCGTACGCTGAATCAACCACCGACTTCTACAATAGCCGTGTACCGTTTACGCTAGATGGTGATGCCGCGCTGCGCCGTTACAACGTGATTAGTGATTCATTGATTCTTGACTATACGTTGCCACCGTTGATAGAAAGTACGGACTCTTCGTGGTTGCCTGCAGTTGATGTGGTTTATGCAATTATTCCCGAAAATGTCCAAGACGAACGACGTGAGCAAGCAGTCGAATTGATACGCAGCCTGCGTACTCGCGACGTGCAACAAGCCATATTTCAATCTATGCGAATGATACCGGTGCGCAACGATGTATTGTCACAACTCACTGATGATCGATTAGCCACAGTGCTCCACGAAGTAGCACAACAAGCAGATGTGCAGTGGTACGACGATGCCACAGTTTGCCGGTGGGATGCATACGAACAAGTATTGCCATTTGCACTGCTCAAAATCTGGCGTGTTCCGGTTGCTGTGGAATCGTTGGCAGAGCTTGTGGCCGCATGTCCCCCCGTCTCAACAGCACCATAATCATGTAAATGACTGTTGATGACAAAATGTAATCTTGGCAACTTGTTGAATACCTATCTCCATGGTAAAGTTGGTAAAGAGGTTACATAATGATGAGTAGACTGCAACAAATTCGTCAACAACACGGATACTCGATGGTCGATGTTGCAATGCGTACGGGCATTCCAGTACGTGATATTGCGGCAGCAGAGCATGGACTTCGGCATTTTGATGCGAATCAACTTGCGCAAATCAGCGCACTTTATAATTTACCAATTAAACAGCTTACAAATACCATACGAGTTGTATCACCACGTCCATATGCATTTATCGTAAGTTTTGGTGTGCTATTTATGCTGGCATCTGCATTTATCATGCTCGGCGGGACTTTGACGGTCATGAGTATGCCGGCAACACGCACAATGATGGAAACCAGAATTGTCTCGCAGCCTGCAGATTCATTGCTCGGTTCTAGTGCGGCCTTACGTCAGCGTATTTTACGCATGGGGCTTGGCGAACAGATGGCACAAGATGTCATAAACCAAGATGCCACAACAACCGAAGCGCAAACGAGTCCGCACATCGAAGGAACACAACAGGGTCCACTTGCTGCAATTGCTTCAAAACGCGGATTGCCGGGGGCCCCGTTTGGCTGTCCGGTTCAGCCGCCGTCTGGACGTGTGGTCATGACGCAAGGATATGGCGTCGGTACGCATGCGCCTTCTGCAATTTGGGGGGCGGTTGACTTGGCAGTTGATGGAGATGGCGACGGATATGCTGAACCTGCTGCCACCATTGGTGCAACCGTAGTTGCGCTGCATGGCGGTATCGCCAAGGTTGTGCCAAACAATTGGTTGGCAGGTAATTATGTACGCATCGATGATGACATGAATGGCTGGGCGACCGCATATGCTCACTTGGACTCTTTGAACATTACCAACGAGCAACGAATAGAACCAGGCATGGTAATCGGATGGGTCGGAACTACAGGGTATTCTAGTGGTCCTCATCTACATTACGAAGTCTATCAAAACGACATTAACATAAATCCCCTCTCCATACTTGAATGTTGGTGATACAATACTGATGTTCGCAATGTGGCGGAACCGATGGTTCCGCTTTTTTTGTTGAAAGAGGGTACCGTGTATCGCATCCTTGTTGCAGAGCCACTGGCTGAAGAGGGGTTGGCTCGATTAACAGCGTCTGCGTCTGTTGACATCAAAACGAGTATTAGTCGTGATGAACTCATGACCATCATTGATAACTATGATGCGCTGATAGTACGCAGTGGCACCAAAGTTGATCGTGAACTATTAGCAGCTGGTTCTCGTCTGCGCGTAGTAGGTCGTGCCGGTACTGGTGTGGACAATATCGATGTTGAGAGCGCAACGCGTCAGGGAATTGTCGTTGTAAATGCGCCCGCATCCAACAGTGTAGCTGTTGCCGAATTAGCTATGGGGCTCATTTTGTCGTTGGCTCGTCACATCCCACAAGCACATCAACATGTGGCTGAAGGTGGCTGGAGTCGTGCCAAGTTTATGGGGCATGAAGTACGTGGCAAAACGCTCGGACTTATTGGATTTGGCCGCATTGGTGCCGAAGTTGCACGGCGTGCGAAAGCGCTCGAAATGGATGTGGTTGCATACGACCCGGTTGTATCGATCGAACGTGCCCAACAACTTGGTGTCTCACTGGCATCGATTGACGATGTGTTGCAGCAGAGCGATTTTGTCTCGTTACATGTGCCACTTGTTGAGTCAACGCGACATCTTATTAACGCCCAACGATTGACGTTGATGAAGCGGGGTGCATATATAATCAATGCCGCACGTGGTGGTGTTATTGATGAAAGCGCATTGGTTGAGGCAATTGATAGCGGGAGTATCGCGGGAGCTGCCATAGATGCATATGAGCAAGAACCACCGGTGAATTCTCCGCTACTCAAACATCCAAAGGTCATCACCATTCCCCATCTAGGTGCATCCACTATCGAGGCCCAGGCAATGACCGGTGTGGACGTTGCAGAAGGTGTGCTTGATGCTCTCGCAGGTCAATCGCCACGCTATGCAGTAAATGCACCGTACATTGCGCCAGAAGATCTTGGCCTCCTTGCGCCATATGCGAAGTTAGCACGAAGTCTAGGTAAATTATGTATTGGTGTTGTGGATGATCCAATTCAACGGTACGAGTTTGTATACGCAGGTGAATTGGCCTCCTCAAGTACATCTCCAGTACGTACAGCTATTTTGCAAGGTCTACTCTCTGGTGTCAGTGAACAACGTATCACACCAGTAAATGCCCAGGTGATCGCCCGTGAACGTGGCCTCCGCTTCAGCGAGTTAACGCTCCCTGAGGTTGAGAACTATGCGGGAATGCTTGAACTGCGTGCGTACACTGCTACCGGAAAGCACGTTTTCAGCGGTACTGTGCTTCGTGATACGCCCTTCGTCGTTGAGCTTGATGGGTATTGGGTCACGTTCGAACCATCTGGTTCACTGCTCTTCACCTATCATCGTGATCGCCCAGGTATGATTGGTCGTGTAGGGACATTGCTCGGTGCGCACGACGTCAATATTTCGAGTATGCAAGTGGGCCGCATCGCGCCGCGTGAACAGTCGTTGATGGTACTCACACTCGATGATAGCGTGCCTGCCGAAGTCATCGCACAGCTCATGAACGAGGCACACATACAACGTGCTGTGGCGTTAGAATTGTAGTCACCACGACGCAGGGGGCATGTGCAAAATGCACATGCCCCCTGCGTCGTGCAGCGGTGTTACACGGGGGTTGCCTCAGACACGGGAACCTCTAATTGCTCTGATTTCGTGAACACCAGAGACTTTTTGTCATCGCTCACTTCGGCAGTCACAAAATCACCTGGCACGAACTGCTGTTGCAAGACGGCACGTGCAAGCGGTGTCTCGATAAAGCGTTGGACGGTACGACGTAATGGTCGAGCGCCGTACGCCGGATTATACCCCTCTTTGACGAGCCATAACTTGGCATCGGTCGTCAACACCAAACTGATGCCTTGTTCCGAAAGACGTTTTTGCACGTCAGTCGTGATGATGTCAACGATTTGTGTGAGTTCTTCACTGGTTAACGGATGGAACAGAATGATGTCATCAATGCGATTCAAGAACTCAGGACGGAATGCATTTTTCATTGCATCCATGACGCGCATTTTTGCGGTGTCACGATCTTCGTCTGCTTGATTAGCCCGAATCAAGCCGATACTCTGTTGTTTGACGTGCTCGGTACCGACATTCGATGTCATGATTACAATCGTGTTGCTGAAGTCAACAGTTCGGCCTTGGCCATCCGTGAGTCGTCCATCGTCCAGGAGTTGTAACATCGTGTTAAACACATCAGGATGCGCTTTTTCGATTTCATCGAAGAGTACAACCTGATATGGGCGACGTCGAATGCGCTCCGTGAGCTGCCCAGCGTCGTCGTATCCAACGTATCCTGGAGGAGCCCCTATCAATCGAGATACGGTATGGCGCTCTTGGAATTCTGACATGTCTACTCGTGTCATCGCCTCTTCGCTGTCAAACATGAACTCCGCCAACGCCTTGGCTAGCTCGGTTTTGCCGACACCGGTTGGTCCCACAAAGATGAAGCTACCAATCGGGCGGCGTGGATCTGCTAAGCCGCTACGGGCGCGTCTGATGGCATCAGATACCGCCAAAACAGCATCGTGTTGACCAATCACGCGCTTTTGCAGGCGATCCTCCATATGTACCAGCTTCTCGCGCTCTTTTTCGAGCATGCGCATCACTGGTACGCCAGTCCACGATGAGACCACTTGGGCAATATCCTCGGCATCGACCGTCTCATCGATGTTGGCGTCTTTGCGCCACTCATCGCGACGACGGGTGAATTCTTGTTCGAGACGCAAGAACTCGGCACGAATCACGACGGCTTTCTCGTAGTCGCGCTTTTGGCTGGCTTCTTCTTCATCTGCGCGCAACTCGTTGAGCTTTTGCTCCATCTGGCGCAAATCCTTGGGCATCGAGAACATGTCAATGCGCAATTTGGCCGAAGCCTCGTCGAGCAAGTCAATCGCTTTGTCGGGCAAAAAGCGGTCCATGATGAAGCGGCTTGATAAGCGCGCAGCGGCATCAATAGCATCGTCACTAATCGTCAACTTGTGATGATCCTCGTAGCGATGACGCAAGCCACGGAGCATTGCGATGGCGGTATCGACATCAGGCTCCTCGACAAAGACAGGGCTGAATCGGCGCTCGAGTGCTGGATCCTTCTCGATGTGCTTGCGGTATTCATCCAGAGTGGTTGCGCCGATGACCTGCAATTCGCCACGAGCCAACGCTGGCTTGAGCATATTCGATGCATCGATTGAGCCTTGGGCGGCTCCGGCGCCAACGACCGTATGCAATTCGTCAATGAAGAGGATAATCTGGCCGTTGCTGCCTTTGACTTCATCCATCACGCCTTTGAGGCGCTCTTCAAATTCTCCGCGGAACTTCGATCCGGCCACCATGGCACCCAAATCTAGCGATACGACTAGCTTGTTGAGCAACGGCTGTGGCACGTCACCACTGGTGATTTGTTGGGCCAACCCCTCCGCGATGGCGGTTTTGCCGACGCCCGGCTCACCGACGAGGACTGGGTTATTCTTGGTGCGTCGGCTCAGAATACAAATTACGCGCATAATCTCGGCGTCACGCCCGACCACTGGGTCGAGTTTGCCATCGGCGGCCAATTTGGTCAGGTTGACGCTGTATTTTGAGAGGACTTCGTACTTACTCTCAGCATTTGGTGAGTCTGCACGCTGATTGCCACGTATCTCCATAAGCACTTGATACAACCGTTCCTGAGTCACAGAAAAGCTACTCAAGATGCGTTGCGACGCGCCATCTCGCTCATTCAGAATCGCAATCAACAAATGCTCTACCCCGGTGAACTGGTCACTGATGCGTTGAGCTTCTTCTTCGGCACGTTTGACGAGGCGTTGGGTGCGCGGTGTGATATAGACCTGATTGCCGTAGATATTCTGGCCGTAGACTTTCGGGGATTTATCGAGTTCGTATTCGACCCGTTGTGCAACCACGTCGCTGTCAACGCCAAGCTTTTGCAGGGCCTTGATAGCGAGGCCGTCTTTTTGACGGAGCAGCGCCAAAAAGATGTGCTCGACATCAAGTTGGGTGTGGTGCATGTTGCCCATGATACTTTGTGCTTCGTGGAAGGCTTCCTGGGCTTTTTCGGTAAATCGTTCAAGTCGCATTGTGTACCACCTTTCGGTTGCCGGGGAAATATGTTGCGACAACCTGTAGTTAGTATAGCACTGCCAATTTTGAAAGCTATTTGAGAAATGTTAGAAAGCGAAGCGCCATCGGTGAGATGCCGAGGGCGCTGATGGCATTACATCATGGTGGCTATTTCGGCCGCCAAAAACGTCAACTGCTCACGCAGTGAGGCGCGGTGGTGCCAGCCACGGCCGTCCCATTCGGTGCCACTCAGGTCGTCTGCACTATACAGGATTTGGCCGAAGCGCAGGTTACGCATCTGACAGACGGCAAAGAACGCCGACGTCTCCATCTCAACGGTCAGACACCCTTCGTTGCGTCGGCGTTCGACCTTGGCCGGGGTTTCACGGTAGAACGCATCGGTGGTCCAGGTTGGGCCAAGGACGTACGGGATGGAGTGTTTGTCGAGCACCGTCGTAATGAGGTGATTGACATCGGCTTGGGCCTCGATCCAACGCGACGGGACGACATAATGGTACGACACACCTTCGTCGCGCAGTGCTTTCGTTGGGACGACCAAATGACCTAACGTGAGCTCTTTGCGTAATGAACCAGCACCACCAACCGCAATGAAGTTGCGCGCGCCGTGGGCGCTGACCTCTTCGAGAAGCGCCGCAGCGAGCGGAGCGCCGACACCGGGGTGCATCAATCCAACCTCTTGGCCATCGGGCATGCGCACTGCATAGACCGGGTGTCGACCCAACTCAGAACGCATCGCATGTACCTCGCGTGCAAGCCCATCTGCCACCAGTTTGTCGATGATTTCGTAGAAAAAGCAAAACACCACCGATTTGGGAATATCGATGAGGTGATAATGCTCATCGGCGTTAATCATCGCGCGCGGATTGGGATCAAACTCGAGAATTGGTGGCAAATCGTGGTGATTGGTCAAAGCATATCCTCCATGGACCAATGGTTGTTCCAACGGACATCGACTTCGTCACTGACGCGTTGAAAGCGGATGTCGGTTGAGAGGCGCAACTTGCCATCGGTGTCTTCGTTGGTGGTGGCGGCATGAATCATGTAGGCGCTATGCACCATCATGTCGCCTGCCTCGTAATCTGCAATCAGCCAGCGCGTGTCAAGTCGGTCTGCAAGACTGGGGAGGTCTTTGGTGAGCCAACCGGTAGATGACATATTCTTGTTGTAGGCGTTGATTTGTTCTTCGCGGCTCATTTCGCTGTTTTTCTCGCGGAACTCTGCCTCCATGCGTTTACCCCAGGTATCTGAGCCTTCGAGGTAGACGAGCCCGCCCATGTGAACCGGGATGTCGCCAATGGGGATCCAACTTGTTGCTACGCGGTCAGTGCCTGCACGTAGATACGTCAAGTCGTAGTGAGCCCCAGTAGCTGATGATTCAAAGGGTTTTGTGTGGCGAATGATTTTCCGTTTGTGAAGGTACGGTGCGCCGTCAAACAGCTGCTCATAAAACTCCCAGATGGGTTGTTGTAAGCAGAATGCCTCATAGGCACACCAGCGAACGATTTCGTGATAAAGTTTGGCTATTTGTTTATGGTCTTCACCACTACCACGATAAATGCCGTCTACTGGATCTGTACCTGGCATAAGCAATCCGGTGTGTGAAAAAGCCGTAAAAAAACGTTTGCGAAATGCAAATATAGCGTTGCGGTCAAGGATGCCCTTAAGCCATAAGTACCCCTGTGCCTCGAATTGTTCGCGTAATTCGTTAATCGGCGTATGTGGATTGGATGGTGTTAATCGGCCAAGCCGGCGCTCGTTGCCCTCAAGAATGAATCCGTTGCTTTTCAGTGGGGTTGGATACGCGACATCACTTGTCATGAGATAACTCCTTCGCTGGAATCAAGTCTATAGTAGCATATGGATAAACAGCCGATGTGGTAATCGTGAATCGTGCACCGTTGTTACTGGTTTGTCCACTTCAAAGTTTGGTACGCTGAGTAATGTGTCAAAACCATGGCTTCATAGTTTTTGTAACGTATGCGGCGAGTGCATATATCGCTCAAAACAATACTAGCTGATTGAGATGCAGTGTTACATGCTGACAGGTACAATAGTAGGTGAATGTGTGTGCTACGATAATGTTGAAAAGTACGTACTATTTGTCTAAAACGATGATATTGCACGCTGTATCTGCTACGAATCAACAGTGCATTCAGTGTGACTGTGCGCCACATAGAATGAAGTGTGTCGGACGTAAAAAGCGCAATCCACGTCAAATTTTTGTGCGCATCAATACATATAATGCGTGCAACAAGAGGTGCCATGGTGAGTGACGTAACAGACGAGAGTGCGGCGACAACAAGAATGAAATCATTCATTGCCGCACATCTACAAGCACCCATTACCGCTAACGATATTGCTCAAGTAGCAGGGTATTCACGCTTTCATGCAGCGAGAGTATTCAAGCGAGAAACTGGTCTGTCTCTGTTCGAATATATTCGCCGTGAACGGTTGATTGCCTCTGCGCTTGTGCTTCGGACTCGCAAGCGCAAAGTGATGGATGTAGCGTTAGATTTTGTGTTTGATAGCCATGCAGGATTTACGCGGGCGTTTTCGAATGGATTCGGCATAGCTCCGAAACAGTACGCCATAAAATCGAATCCAGAAGGTTGGCATATTCCTGTTCAATATCTTGATCGAGCTCATGCAACTAGGGAGTATTTCGATATGCACAAGACATTCGTGATTTTCACCCAAATTGTTGAACGACCGGCACGAAAGCTGATTTTGCGACGGAGCAACTCAGCTAACGATTATTTTGCATATGCAGCGGAGATTGGCAGTGGTGAGAGCGGAGCCTCGGCTGCGTGGGATGTGCTTACTGGCATCAAAGAAGCACTCTACGAACCGGTTGGACTCTGGTTGCCAGACACGATGCGTCCGGAGGGGACTGGGAGATATGCGCATGGCGTCGAAGTAGCGGCAGACTATAATAGGCCAATCCCTGATGGTTTTGATGTGATTGATCTTGCGCCATGCAAGCTGATTGTGTTCCAAGGTGAGCCGTATAACGATGCTGACTATGCCACTGCCGTGGGACTGTGTATGGAACGGATCAATTCATTTAACCCAGAGGTATACGGCTATCAATATGCCATGCATATCTCACCACGCATGCAACTTGCGCCTGAAGGATGGCGGGGCTATATCGAAATGTGGCCCGTGGTGAAAATGAAGTAACTGGTTGCATTCTGCCGCAGTGCGTGATCTAGTGCAAACGTTGCGGCAAGGCATGTCCTTGCCGCAACATCGTATCATGCATAGCTAATCTGAACATCCACCAACATCCCGTCATCGGTGAATCCGTGTGGCATCGGATAGAGCATGACTTTGATGGTTGCTGACCGCATCTGCTGTGATTTCACGTCATTCAATACATCGCGTAGGTCTTGTTGGGCTGAATGTGCGGTGCCACGATAGCCGAATAACACATGCGTTTGTTGCTTTTGGATGGCCTGTGTGATGCGCTTATGCAACTGCGCAATGCCTACTACGGTGTACTCGGGCTCAAGGTAGGCTAGGCCAGTTTTTTGTTGAATTTGTTGAATCATAGAACGCAGTCGTGGAATTGCGCGCCCGAGTTGCTGTAGATGCTCGCGGTATTGCATCTGTGCGTGTGGCAACGGCTTTTGGCCAGATAACACCGTCACTTTATGTGTTCGCTGTAGTTCTTTGTCGTTGAGCAAATAAAAGCGATAGACGCTAAACGGTGTGTGCGTGTCCTCGACGGTGCTCCAGGTGCTGTCGATGTGGTACCAGTAGTTGTCGAGTTGCACCATGTTCCAGGCATGTGCCTCGAACTTGCCTGTCCCGGTCACGATGCGACATGGTATGGCCGCTGCGCGACACAAATGCCAAAACAAACTCGCATAGCCACTGCAAACCGTTGATTTGTGCATGAGTGCATCGTAGGCGGTGCGGCGTTGGAGCGTATGGTCATAATGTACGTTTGTGGTGATCCAATCGTGAATTACCATGATTTTTTGGTGCAGATGCATCGTCGGTGTGATGATTTGCGCCACAATCTGCTGCACTCTTTGATTGACATAATTTAATTGATTAATATCTTCGAGATAGAAGATTTCAATGGTCAAGATGGTTTTGGTGGCATAAACGGCGGTGCCAATTTGGTAGTGTGAGATGGCATGAAAGTGCGGGTCCGATGCACCATGCAGCAGCTCGGTGACGAGATTGGCGGGGTCAGTGATGCGCTTTTTTTCTTCGTACGTGATTTGAAAGGCCGCCGTACGGTGTTGGAGCATGTTGTCGATGATTGTGCCGATGGCGGCGACTGTTTTTGCGCTTGCGTGTGGTAATGGTTGTGTCATGGTCGTCATTATAAATGGTATGATACTCACGGGTTTCATGCTGATAGTGGAGAGTTACAATGCCGTACAACGCACATGGGGACCGGTATGCCAGCATGCGCTACAACCGGAGTGGCAAGAGTGGGCTCAAGTTGCCTGCGATTTCGCTTGGATTGTGGCATAACTTTGGTGGCGTAGATCGCTACGAAACGTCACGTGCAATGGTGCTTTCTGCCTTTGATATGGGTATCACGCACTTCGATTTGGCCAACAACTACGGTCCACCGGCTGGTTCGGCCGAAGAGACTTTCGGGCAAATCATGCAGCACGACCTCAAGCCATATCGTGATGAGATTATTGTCTCATCGAAGGCCGGCTACTACATGTGGCCAGGTCCATATGGTGAATGGGGCTCGCGCAAATACTTGGTTTCGAGCTGTGACCAAAGCCTCAAGCGCATGGGCCTCGACTATGTCGATATTTTCTACCATCATCGCCCAGATCCTGATACCCCACTCGAAGAGACGATGCAGGCGCTCGACTACATTGTGCGCAGTGGCCGTGCCTTGTATGTGGGTATCTCGAACTATCGTCCAGAGCGTGCCCGCGAGGCCTTTGCGATTCTCAAGCAACTCGGCACGCCGTGTGTAATTCATCAACCGTCATACAACATGTTTGATCGCTGGATCGAAGAGACCGGGTTGGTTGACTTGCTCGGCGACGAGGGCGTGGGATGTATTCCATTCTCACCACTGGCGCAAGGTATGTTGACTGATCGATACCTCAGCGGTATTCCAGATGGATCACGTGCTTCGAAGCCACACGGGTTCTTGAAGCCGGATCGCGTCACGCCTGAGAAGTTGGCGATTGTCCGTCAGCTACAGGCGATGGCGCACGAGCGCGGTCAAAATACGGCACAACTCGCGCTTTCATGGGTATTGCGTGATGCACGCATCACATCTGCATTGATCGGTGCAAGTTCAGTTGATCAAATCAAAGAGGCGGTTGGGGCATTGGATGCCGCACCGTTGACTGCAGAAGATTCGGCGCGAATTGAGCAAATATTACGTAGCTAATGAAGAGAGTGAGTTAGTCGTGTTGGCGCGTGTCTTAATCTTTCTTGGAGTTCCGTTAACCATTCTTCCGCTCGTGTTTCGATTTGCAGTGCTAAATGCAACGAGTATGGCCGAGCAGAAGGCATTTGGTCCTGTGGTGGACCAATATGCACACCACACATCGCCATATTTATTGGTTGCGGTGAACGTGGGATTGGTTGTTGGGATCGTTCCACTGTTGCTAGGTATGTTCTTACTTGTGCGTGAACGCATACGGTTGCGTTAAGTACACACCCCCAGTATCGAATGTAGAGTTCGATACTGGGGGTGGTGTTTATTGCAGATTGATGATGTTTTGGTGCATGTTGGTTGCGGATTGATTGTCAAGTGTGCCTACCACAAAATCACATCTCCACGTTGCACCACCTGTTATGCTCTTGAGGTTGCCCTTAGCTTTCTCTACACTATACCCCTCTGGTTCAGCGGTAGCAGGCATCGAGAATCCTAAACAATCCTGGTCAGGTGTACGAGATATCCAGCGAATACAAAATGGTAGCTGGTCTGGCCGATGTGCCACATAATCGGCACTGCCATCAGGCAACCGCTGAATGCTGTGTGCCCACCCCGAGGCATCACTCTTAGGGTTAATGGTAAATACAACTTCAGGGTCGAATCCAAGTCCCGGTGTCAGCGTGTTTGCCGAAGCTGGGTTCACCGCCAACTCTTCAATGAATTCTTTGTAACCGGGCGCCGGTGAAATGTGTGATGGAATACTTCTGCGTACCCGTATTTGGGCTGGAACGTTGGCTGCACTCGTGAGTAATTGTGCGTGGTCCACTGGACGATAGTTGATGTGTGCAAGATACATCAAATCCATCGGCGTTTTTTTCAGATTTTCAATCTGCAAACTCACCCGAAAAGTGCGTTTGTCAGCGTATAGACGAATTTCTGGTGTGGCTACATAATTATCCTGAAAAGCCACGGTGTAGCGAAAGTGCCCACTCACCGCTATATATGTGCCATCTTCATCATCTCCCACAGACAACCACGCCTGTTGATACCGTGCGTTTGGTAATTCTCCGTGCAGTGGATGTGAATCGGTTGGCCCGGGCACTCCCATCCGTGTTGCGCCACAATGAATAAAAAATCCACCATAGGTGTGCAGGTATGATGTCGTTGGATATGGCTGATCAAACATTGATTTCATACCGAGTGGTCGGCTGTCCATCGTTGCAGACCAAATCTGTTGCCCTTGAAATGGCAGGATGACTAATTCGCCATGTGCATTCGAAAGACGTACAGCGTGCACGCCGCTATCGAAAGTGAATGTCGAAGCGCGTAGTTGGCCATGTGTGACGACTTCTCGTTCACGTTCTCCGAACATGCCTTGTATTAGATGAACAACTGTTTGCATAGACGCTCCTTTGTTGAGTGGGTTTTTGT